>NZ_JBFUGT010000044.1:0-41134 GCF_056402775.1 Rhodococcus sp. P3_B8 | reverse complement strand
GTTCACATCCCCCGGAACGTAGGCCAGTCGCCGATGCACAGGAACGGAATCCTGCCACGGATCGGAACCGAGAACGGACGCCGAACCGCCGTCGGCGCGCAGGAGGCCGAGGAGCACCCGGATGGTCGTGGACTTGCCCGAGCCGTTGGGTCCGAGGAATCCGTGCACCTCGCCCGACTTCACCTCCAGATCGAGGCCGTCGAGGGCGAGGACTTCGCCGAACTTCTTGGTGAGTCCGCGGACTGAGATCGCAAGGTCCATCGGTCGAGCATAGGTGCGCACCCCGTCGCTGTCCGACTCAGTGCGCGGCCGCGGTTCAGGGGCGCGAATCGCGGATCCGCCCCAGTGCCTTACGCACGACTTCCGGATCGGACGTCTCCCAGAACGGAGGCAGCGAGGCGCGAAGGTACCCGGCGTAGCGGGCCGTGGCGAGCCGCGGATCGAGGACGGCCACCACACCCTTGTCGTCGACGCTGCGCAGCAGACGTCCCACACCCTGTGCGAGCAGCAGCGCCGCGTGATTGGCTGCGACGGAGAGGAACCCGTTTCCGCCGCGCGACTCGACGGCCTTCTGCCGGGCGACCAGCAACGGGTCGTCGGGGCGGGGGAAGGGGATGCGGTCGAGAATTACGAGGCTGAGGGACGGGCCCGGCACGTCGACACCCTGCCACAGCGACAGCGTGCCGAACAGCGATGTCGGCTCGTCGCCGGCGAACGCCCGGACGAGGGCGCCCGTCGAGTCGTCGCCCTGGCACAGGATCGGGGTGTCGAGCCGGTCGCGCATGGCCTCGGACGCGGCCTTGGCGGCCCGCATCGACGAGAACAATCCCAGCGTGCGCCCGCCCGCCGCCTCGACGAGTTCGGCGATCTCGTCGAGATACGCGGGGGAGAGGCCGTCCCGGCCCGGCGGCGGAAGCTGCTTCGCGATGTAGATGATGCCGGCGCGGGCGTGGTCGAACGGCGACCCGACGTCGAGGGCGTTCCATTTGAGCGTGCCCGAATCGGACGGCGCCTCGGAGCCGGTGGCCATCGCCGGATCGATCACGACTGACGATTCGGCAGGAAGTCCCCAGTTGACCGCGAGACCGTCGAACGACCCGCCCACAGTCAGCGTCGCCGACGTCAGGACCACGGTCGATTCGGCGAACAGCCGGGAACGCAGCAGCCCGCCGACCGACAGCGGCGCCATCCGCACCACCCGGCGGATCGAACCGCGATTGTCGTCGGCGGCCAGCCACACCACGTCGTGACGCTTGGCCGGATCCGGCTCGTCGAAGGCGCTGAGAACGCGGACGGCGCTGTCGTGGACTTCCTCGACCGACGCGAGTGCGGTGTTGCGCGCGGCGGCGGCCTCGGGATCGCTCAACGCCATGCCGGGACGGGACGGGCCGATGGCCGTGCGCAGCGACCACGCGGCGTCGCGGACAGCGGCGAGTGCGGGGGCGGCGCCGGGCGGCAGTGCCTCCCACCGTTCCGGCCGCAATTCCTTGAGCAGTGCCGCCCAGCCCTCACCCGCGGCCTCGAGACGGTCCGCGTCCTGCTCCTCGACGAGCTTCGCGCAGCGCCGCGCCGCGGCACTGATCGTCGACGCCGCCAGCTCCGCGGTGGCGACGTTGGTGACCCGGTCGACCAGTTCGTGCGCCTCGTCGATGACCACGACGTCGTGTTCGGGGAGGATCGCGATTCCGGTGATGGCGTCGATGGCGAGCAGGGCGTGGTTGGTGACCACGACGTCGACCTGAGAGGCCTCCGCGCGGGCGCGCTCGGCGAAGCAGTCCTCGCCGACCGGGCACCGGGACTTGCCGAGGCATTCCCGGGCGGTGACGCTGACCTGGCGCCACGCCTTGTCGCTGACTCCGGGGGCCAGGTCGTCGCGGTCGCCGGTCTCGGTGTCCGAGGACCACTCGGTGAGGCGCTGGACCTCGCGTCCGAGCCGCGACACCGCGAACGGGTCGAACAACTCGTCCGTGGGAGGCTCTTCGGCGGATCCGGTGTGGATTTTGTTCATGCACAGATAGTTGTTGCGGCCCTTGAGGATCGCGAAGTGCGGTCGCCGTCCGAGTGAACCCTCGAGCGCGTCCGCGAGCCGCGGCATGTCGCGGTCGATCAGCTGACGCTGCAGTGCGATGGTGGCCGTCGAGACGACGACAGTCTTCCCGCTCTGCACCGCGTGCCGGACGCTCGGCACCAGATAGGCGAGGGACTTGCCGGTGCCCGTCCCGGCCTGGACGKCCAGATGCTCCCCGGTATCGATCGAATGCGCGACGGCGGAAGCCATGGTCAGCTGGTTGGACCGCTCGGCACCGCCCAGCGACCGCACCGCCGTGCGCAACAGCTCGGGGACGTTGGGGAGGTTTTCAGGCACCCGAGCAGGTTACTCGGGACCTACGTCAGAAATCGTCACGCGGTCCGAGGGGGTGTCCGAGTCGCGGCCCACGAGGTGYACCCCGGCGGCCCGCATCGCGGTGATCGCGGCCTCGACGGTCGCGGGGGCGACACCGGCGGTGAGGGGGAGGTGGACGCGCGTCGGGAACCCGGCGGCCACGGCGTCGAGCGCCGTCGCGACCACGCAGTGATCGGTGGCGATCCCCACCACGTCGACCTCGGTGACTCCGGCCGCACGCAGCCATTTCTCCAGGCTCTGGCCGTCGGAGTTCCTGCCTTCGAAGCCCGAGTAGGCCGCCGAGAACTCGCCCTTGGAGAACACCGATTCGATGCCGCTCAGGTCGAGGTCGGGGTGGAAGTCCGCGCCGGACGTTCCCGATTTGCAGTGCACCGRCCACGTGTCGACGTAGTCCGGTTCGTCGGAGAAATGGTGGCCCGGGTCGATGTGGTGGTCGATCGTGGCCGCGACGGCGTCGTACTCGTTCGACGCCAGGAAGCGGCTGATCGCGGCCGCGACCGCGGAACCGCCGTCGACGGCGAGGGAGCCGCCCTCGCAGAAGTCGTTCTGGACGTCGACCACGAGCAGCGCCCGCCGGAGGTCGGTGTTCTCGATGTCGGTCATGGTGCCCTCCTGGGTTCGGGTTCGGCGAAGCGCACCGGGATCGCGGGCTCGCCGTGGGAGAGCTTCAGGCCCTCCCAGGGCAGGCTGACGAGGCCCGCCGCCAAGAGGGATCTGCTGTCCTCCAGGGTAGTCGTGTCGCAGACGGTCTCACCGCCCCGCACCAGCGGGACCAGCAGTTCCCGCGCCTCGAGGCCAGCCGAGCCGGGTGCGTCCGAGTGGGCCGAGTACACGACCTCCTCGACCAGGGTTCCGGTGTCCCGGGCGAATCGCAACGCCCGCTTGGTGCCGCCCCGCGACGCCTTGTTGCTGCTTCTCTTCTCGACGGGGATGCCGTCCACCTCGACGAGTTTGTAGACCATTCCGGCGGTCGGCGCGCCGGAGCCGACGACGACGGACGTGCCGACGCCGTAGACGTCAACCGGTTCGGCGCGCAACGCGGCGATGGCGTATTCGTCGAGGTCGCCGGAGACGACGATCTTCGTCCCGGTCGCACCGAGGTCGTCGAGTTGCCTGCGGACCTGCCGGGCCAGCACACCCAGATCGCCGGAGTCGATCCGGACACCCCCGAGTCCGGGGCCCGCCACCTCGACGGCGGTCCTGACGCCCTCGGTGATGTCGTACGTGTCGACGAGAAGCGTGGTCCCGACTCCGAGTGCCGCGACCTGCGCGCGGAACGCCGCCGCCTCGTCCGGCCCGTCCGGGGTGGTGTGCAACAGGGTGAACGCGTGCGCGCTGGTACCTGCACCGGGCACTCCGTGCCTGCGGACCGCCTCCAGATTCGACGTGGCCGTGAAACCCGCCAGATAGGCGGCGCGGGAGGCCGCCACCGCGGATTCCTCGTGGGTGCGCCGCGAACCCATCTCGATCATGGGGCGTCCGTCGGCGGCGCTGACCATGCGGGCGGCGGCGGACGCGATCGCGCTGTCGTGGTTGAGGATCGACAGGCTCAGAGTCTCGAGCAGGACGCATTCGGCGAACGTTCCACGGACGGAGAGGATCGGGGAACCGGGAAAGTAGAAGTCGCCCTCGCGGTAGCCGTCGATGTCCCCGCTGAAGCGATAGTCACGCAGCCACGCGACCGTCGCCTCGTCGAGGAAGCGGGACACGATCGCGAGTTCCTGCTCGCCGAAGCGGAAGTTCGACAGCGCGGCAACCAGACGGGCGGTGCCGCCGACGACTCCGTACCGGCGGCCGTCGGGGAGCCGGCGGGCGAACACCTCGAAACTGCAGCGCCGGTGGGCGGAACCRTCGGCGAGGGCCGCCGACAGCATCGTCAACTCGTACTGGTCGGTGAACAAGGCGGTGCTGTCTCTGGACACCCGGCCACTGTAAGCCGCGGTGTCGCCCAGTGGAGGAGCGTCGTACCCTGGTGTCATGGCTCATTGCTCGACGACAGCTCCATTCGTGGATGCCATGCCGGCATCGCCGCAGGTCACCCCTGCAGAGTCGGAGGTCGCCGAGATCGATGAAGCCAATGATCGTCCCTGGGTCACCGTCGTGTGGGACGATCCGGTGAATTTGATGCACTACGTCACCTACATTTTCCAGAAGCTCTTCGGGTACAGCAAAGCCAAGGCCACGGAATTGATGATGCAGGTCCATTCCGAGGGGAAGGCCGTGGTGTCGAGCGGCTCCCGGGACAAGGTCGAAAACGATGTACGCAAGCTGCACGCGGCCGGCCTGTGGGCCACGATGCAGCGCGACGGCAGCTAACTTTCCGTTCGGACAGTAAGGAACTCGGTACACGACGTGCGGATGTGGAGCAGGAAGAACTCGCTCGGCGGTGTGAAGCTGCGTTCGGAGATGGACGCGCACGAGGCCACGGTGCTGCGATCGCTGGTCGCCTCCGTCCTCGGTCTCCTCGAGGAGCGGGCCGCGTCCGCCCCGGAGGACGAACTCGCGGCGCTCACCGGGATGCGGACCGGCAACACGGCGGCGCCCGACGAGGAGGTCCTCGCGCGGCTGCTGCCCGACTTCCACCGTCCCGACATGGACGCGCCGGACGACGACGAGATCCGCGCCGAATCGAAGGCCGACATCAACGGTGCGCTGCGCGGACTCCACGAACCGGAGATCATCGACGCCAAACTGGCGGCAGGCTCGGTCATTCTCCACACGGTGCCCGAGAACGGCGGCAAGGTACTGCTCACGCGGGAACAGGCCGACGCCTGGCTCAGCGGTCTCAACGACGTGCGGCTGGCACTGGGCACCAACCTGGGCATCGACGCCGACACGCCCGACGAACTCGATCCCGCCGATCCCCGCGCACCGCACCTCGACATCTACCACTGGCTGACCTGGATGCAGGACTCGCTCGTTCAGGCGCTCGCACCGTGACGGCCACGACGCCGGGCCGCACCGATTCGCTCGTCGATGTGGTGGGCCTGAGCGTCGGGCACCACCACGAACTCGACGCGGACGCCGCGCTCGGACGCGGCGCCGCCACCGGATGCACCGTGGTCCTCGCGCCGCACGGCGCGACCGGTGCGGTCGACGTCCGTGGCGGGGGACCGGGCACCCGGGAAACGGACCTCCTCGACCCCAGTCACAGCGTCCGGAAGGTGCACGCGATCGTCCTGACCGGCGGCAGCGCGTACGGACTCGCCGCCGCCGACGGCGTCATGCGGTGGCTCGAGGAGCACGGTCACGGAATCGCCATGGGGGAGCCCGATCAGGTGGTCCCGATCGTTCCCGCTGCCGTGATCTTCGATCTGCCGGTCGGTGACTGGCGCAGGCGTCCCACCGCCGAATTCGGTTACCGGGCAGCAGATTCTGCGTCGCACACCGTGCTCTCCGGTTCGGTGGGCGCCGGGGTCGGGGCGCGTGCGGGCGCGCTCAAAGGCGGTGTCGGAACGGCGAGCGTCGTCGTCACGGACGGTCCGGCGAAGGGCATCACGGTGTCCGCGCTGATGGTGGCCAATCCCGTCGGAACCGTGTTCGATCCGGCGACCGGACTGCCGTGGGGTGTCGCCACCGTGGGTGCAGCCGCTTTCGGGCTCAGACCCCCCGTCGCCGCCGAGGTGTCGGCGGCGCGCGAACTGATCGCCAAGAGCACCGTCCTCAACACCACCATCGGGGTCGTCGCGACCGACGCCGTCCTGGGCAAGGCGGCGCTACGCCGCGTCGCCGTCGCCGGTCACGACGGGCTGGCCCGCGCGATCCGGCCGGCGCATTCGCCGCTCGACGGCGACACGATCTTCGCGCTCTCCACCGGCATCCACCCGGTCCACCACCCGGCGGGAGTGCCCGACGCGTTCCCGCCCGATCTGCCCGTCGTCGACGCCGTCTGCACCGCGGCCGCCGAAGTGGTGGAGAAGGCCATCGTCGACGCCGTCCTCAGCGCCACCCCCGTCGCGGGAATTCCCACCTACCGCGAACTGTTCCCTTCAGCACTGCGTTCCTGAGGTACGCGTTCCTGAGGTACCGGCCGGTCGGTGGCCGACTCGCCGGTGCGCACCTAGGATGGCGCTCACGGAGGTGGATGACGTGCTGGTGATTCGATCGGACTTCGTCGAGGCGATGGTCGCGCACGCGCGCGCCGACCACCCGGACGAGGCGTGCGGGGTCATCGCCGGGCCGGACGGCTCCGACCGCCCCGAACGGCACATCCCGATGATCAACGCCGAGCGTTCGCCCACGTTCTACCGTTTCGACTCGGGTGAGCAACTGAAGGTGTGGCGGGCGATGGACGACGCTGACGAGGTGCCGGTCGTGATCTACCACTCGCACACCGCCACCGAGGCGTACCCGAGCCGGACCGACATCTCCTTCGCATCCGAACCGGACGCCCACTACGTGCTGATCTCCACCCGCGACCCCGAAGTCCACGAACTGCGCAGCTACCGCATCGTCGACGGTGTCGTCACCGAGGAACCCGTCGACGTGGTCCAGAGCTACAAGTTTGCCCACACGTCCGTGGCAGACGTCCCCGACAAGTGACGGTGCCGTCCCTCGCGACGGGCCCGCGGCAGGTAAGACACCCACATCCCGAGGAGCCGACCATGGCTGTCACAGTTTCGATCCCCACCATCCTGCGTACCCACACCGGCGGTGAAAAGCGGGTGGAGGCAACAGGTCCCACACTCTCCGCCGTCATCGACGACCTCGACGGCAACTACGGCGGCATCAAGGACCGCCTGATCAACGACGGCCGCCTGCACCGCTTCGTCAACGTGTACGTCAACGACGAGGACGTCCGATTCTCCGGCGGACTCGACACCGAGGTGGCCGACGGGGACTCCGTGACGATCCTGCCCGCCGTCGCCGGAGGCTGATCGCGGCCGTGGCGCGGTTCGATTCGCTGATCGACACCCTCGGCGACACACCCCTCGTCGGGCTGCCCCGCCTGTCTCCCAGCTGGAACGGTGCTGCGCCGGTCCGCCTGTGGGCCAAGCTCGAGGACCGCAACCCCACCGGTTCGGTGAAGGACCGGCCCGCCCTCCGCATGATCGAGCAGGCCGAGAACGACGGCACCCTGACACCCGGCGCCACGATCCTCGAACCGACCAGCGGGAACACCGGGATCTCGCTCGCGATGGCCGCGAAACTCAAGGGCTACCACCTGATCTGCGTGATGCCCGAGAACACGTCCGTGGAACGCAGGCAACTGCTGACGATGTTCGGTGCGCAGATCATCGACTCGCCCGCGCGCGGTGGCTCGAATCAGGCTGTGGCCGTGGCCAAGGAGCTGTCCGCGGAGCATCCCGACTGGGTGATGCTGTACCAATACGGCAATCCCGCGAATGCGCTGGCGCACTACGAGACCACCGGCCCCGAGATCCTGCGCGACCTTCCCGAGATCACCCACTTCGTCGCGGGCCTCGGCACCACCGGCACCCTGATGGGTGTGGGGCGCTACCTCCGCGAACACGTCGACGGCATCGAGATCGTGGCCGCCGAGCCCCGCTACGGCGAACTCGTCTACGGCCTCCGCAACATCGACGAGGGCTTCGTCCCCGAGTTGTACGACGAATCCGTCCTCACCTCGCGGTTCTCCGTCGGCCCCGCCGACGCCGTCCGCCGCACCCGGCAACTGATCGACAACGAAGGCATCTTCGCGGGCATCTCGACCGGCGCGATCCTCCACGCCGCGCTGGGGGTGGCGCGCAAGGCCGTCAAGGCCGAACGCGCGGCGAACATCGCGTTCATCGTCGCCGACGGCGGATGGAAATATCTGTCGACCGGCGCATACGGCGGTACGGTCGAGGAAGCAGAAGAAGCACTGGAAGGGCAGTTGTGGGCATGACGGCAGGGGTGTGTGGATCATGACGTCGTCGTTCGACTCCTCGCGATTCGACTCGCCGGTGCCGAGGGGTGGCGCGAAGCCGGCGCCCGCGTCGAAGTCGAAGCCGCTGTGGCTGCAGTCCGCAATCCTCATCGGCACCTTCACGATGCTGCTGTACGTCATCGAGATCGTCGACGTGGCGTCCGACGAGCGACTGGAAGAGAACGGCGTCGGGCCGCGCTCCATCGACGGGCTGTGGGGGATTCTGTTCGCCCCGGTCCTGCACGACGACTGGGCGCACCTGTTCGCGAACACCGTCCCGCTGCTGGTCCTCGGGTTCCTCGTGCTGCTGTCGGGCATCGCCCGCGGCCTCGCCGCCACCGGGATCGTCTGGGTGGTCGGAGGTCTGGGCACCTGGTTGACCGGCGGATCCTATTCCAACCACATCGGCGCCTCCGTCCTGATCTTCGGCTGGCTCGCCTACCTGCTGGTCCGGGGAATCTTCGCCCGCAGCCTCGGCCAGATCCTCGTGGGTGTGGTGGTGTTCGTCGTCTACGGCAGCCTGCTGTGGGGTGTGCTCCCCAGCGCTCCCGGTGTGTCCTGGCAGGGCCATCTGTTCGGCGCCGTCGGCGGTGTCGTCGCAGCCTGGCTGCTCTCCGCGGACGCCAGGAAGCAGCGGGCACGGAAAGCGGTGGGGCCACAATCGTTCGGGTGATCCCCCCGGGGTGAGGCGCGTGCGATGCACCGGCGTGTACCGCGCATCCGACCGCTGCGAGTAGGGCCTGCTGGTAGGCTCCACCCGAGATTCGGGCACCCAGGTACTGCCTAGTTCAGAGCTGTCGACAGTGTCGTCACGGAGGGCCGGTGGAGGTGGTCGAACTCGCGGTTCGCGCACACGCCGTGCCGCCGAGGTCCGGGCGTCCCCAGCGGCGGATCTCCGTCGCCGCACCCCACCGCACCCTCAGGAGTTGATCATGGCTGTCACAGTTTCGACCCCCGACGTCGACGGTGAGTGTCCGTCCGTTCGCTGTGTAGTCACGGGAGGCTGATCGCTGCCGTGGCAAGGTTCGATTCGTACATCGACACTCTCGGGAACACACCTCTGGTCGGCCTGCCCCGGCTGTCGCCACGCTGGAACGGCAGCAGCCCGGTGCGGTTGTGGGCCAAACTCGAGGATCACAATCCCACCGGTTCGATCAAGGATCGCCCGGCGCTACGCATGATCGAGCAAGCAGAACGGGACGGCCGTCTCACTCCCGGTGCGACGATACTCGAATCGACCAGCGGCAACACCGGTATCTCGCTGGCGATGACCGCCAAACTGAAGGGCTACCAGCTGATCTGCGTGATGCCCGAGAACACGTCGATGGAGCGCCGCCAGCTGCTGACGATGTTCGGCGCCCGGATCATCGACTCTCCCGCCGCCGGTGGTTCCAACGAGGCCGTCGCCGTCGCGAGGCGACTGTCGGACGAGAATCCGGACTGGGTACTGCTCTACCAGTACGGCAACCCGGCCAACGCGATGGCGCACTACGAGACCACGGGGCCGGAGATCCTGAGGGATCTTCCCGAGATCACCCACTTCGTGGCCGGGCTCGGCACCACCGGGACACTGATGGGTACGGGCCGGTTTCTCCGCGAGCACGTCGACGGCATCGAGATCGTGGCCGCGGAACCACGCTTCGGCGAAATGGTGTGTGGCCTCCGCAACATCGAAGAGGGATTCGTTCCGGAACTGTACGACGAATCGGTACTCACCCGGCGATTCCGGGTACGCCACACCGAGGCGATCCAGCGCACCCGCGAACTGATCGACGTCGAGGGAATCTTCGCCGGCACCTCCACCGGCGCCAATCTCCATGCTGCACTCGACGTGGCGCGGTACGCCCTCGAGACGGGACAGCGGGCCGACATCGCGTTCGTGGTCGCCGACGCCGGATGGAAGTACCTCTCGACCGGCACCTACGACCCACAGGTCCAAGTCCTCGAAGAGGCATGGGAACGGTAACGGCGGCGGATCCGCGGTAGATCGCCATGGTCAGGTCACAGTTCCCCATCGGTTGTGAGGTCGACGCGCCAATTCCGTCGGAAGCTTTTTCCGAAACGGGTCGTCGTGGCAGCATGGCGGGTATGCGCATTACCGTCCTGGGGTGTTCAGGGAGCGTCTCCGGACCAGACTCACCTGCATCGGGTTATCTGTTGACCGCGCCGGACACACCGCCGCTGGTACTCGACTTCGGACCCGGTGTCCTCGGTGCGCTCCAGCGGTTCGCCGATCCCGGCGAGGTCTCCGTCCTCCTCAGCCACCTGCACGCGGACCACTGCCTGGACCTCCCAGGACTGCTCGTCTGGCGTCGCTATCATCCGCACCCGCCGAAGGGGCGCGCACTCGTCTACGGCCCGTCCGACACCGCCCGCCGGATCGGCGTCGCGTCCGCGGAGTGCGGCGGCGACATCGACGACATCTCCGACACGATCGACCTGCACCACTGGACCGACGGCGAACCGGTCACGTTCGGCGACCTCACCATCACCGCGCGCCGGGTCAACCACCCGCCCGAGGCGTACGGGTTCCGGCTGACCAACGGCGCCGGGCGCACCCTCGTCTACACCGGCGACACCGGCATGTGTGACGAAGTGATCGACCTCGCCCGCGCGGCCGACGTCCTGCTCGCCGAGGCGTCGTGGACGCACAGCCCGGACCGGCCCGAAGGGATCCACCTCTCGGGGACCGAGGCCGGTCAGGTCGCACACCGCGCCGGTGTCGCCGAACTGCTGCTCACCCACATACCGCCGTGGACGTCCCGCGAAGACGTCATCGCCGAGGCCAAGGCCGAATTCTCCGGCCCCRTGCACGCGGTGTCCGCGGGCGGCGTCTACACCGTCTGAAGCCGTGTGCCCGCGCCCCGGGCGGGGGCGACTAGGCTCTCTGCCGTGACCACACGAGAAGACGGTAGGGCGGACGACGAACTCCGCGAGGTCAAGATCACCCGGGGCTTCACCACACATCCCGCGGGATCGGTGCTGGTGGAATTCGGAAACACCAGGGTGATGTGCACAGCCAGCGTCGAGGACGGTGTTCCCCGTTGGCGTCAGGGCTCCGGACTCGGCTGGCTGACGGCCGAATACGCCATGCTGCCCGCCGCCACCCACACCCGCAGCGGCCGAGAGTCCGTCAAGGGCAAGGTCGGTGGACGAACCCAGGAGATCAGCCGGCTGGTCGGACGCTCCCTCCGCGCCTGCATCGACCTCGCCGCCATCGGTGAGAACACCATCGCCCTCGACTGCGACGTGCTGCAGGCCGACGGCGGAACCCGCACTGCCGCCATCACCGGCGCCTATGTGGCCCTCGTCGACGCGGTGACCTACCTCCGCGCCGCCGGCCGCCTCGCCGACCCCCAGCCGATCTCCTGTGGCATCGCCGCGGTGAGCGTGGGCGTCGTCGACGGCCGTGTGCGCCTCGACCTGCCGTACGAGGAGGACTCGCGCGCCGAGGTCGACATGAACGTCGTGGCCACCGACACGGGCACCCTCGTCGAGATCCAGGGCACCGGCGAAGGCGCGACGTTCCCGCGGAGCACGCTCGACAAACTGCTGGACTCCGCGCTCGCAGGGTGCGAGCAGCTGTTCGAGATCCAGAAGGCCGCACTCGAACTGCCCTACCCCGGTGCGCTTCCGGAGCCGAAGGTCCCGGAGACGTCGAAGAAGAAGTTCGGGGGCTAGATCGGTGCGGGAAACCACACGGGTGCTGGTGGCCAGCCGCAACGCGAAGAAACTCCGGGAACTGCATCGGGTGCTCGCGGCGGCCGGTGTCGACGGGATCGAACTGGTCGGGCTCGATGCCGTACCCGAGTACCCCGAGGCCCCCGAAACGGGTGCGACGTTCGAGGAGAACGCCCTGGCGAAAGCGCGCGACGGTGCCGCCGCAACCGGTATGCCCTGTGTGGCAGACGATTCCGGAATCGAGGTGGATGCGCTGAACGGCATGCCCGGAGTCCTGTCCGCCCGGTGGGCGGGCGCGCACGGAAACGATCCCGCGAACACCGCCCTGGTCCTGGCTCAGCTCGGTGACGTGCCCGACGACCGCAGGGGAGCGGCGTTCGTCTCGGCGTGCGCGCTCGTGGTGCCCGGCGGCGAGGAATCGGTGGTCCGCGGCGAATGGCGGGGAAGCATCGCCCGTGAGCCCGTCGGCGACGGCGGATTCGGTTACGACCCGGTCTTCGTGCCGGATGGAGATACCCGCTCGGCCGCCCAGCTGTCACCCGAGGAGAAGGACGCGTCCTCGCACCGAGGGCGGGCGCTCGTTCAGCTCGTCCCCGACCTGGCGGCGCTCACCGGGCACTGACAGTCGCTACGTTTCACGGGAGGAGGTTCACATGTCGCCGATGATGGTGCCTCAGACACCGCTCGGCTGGCTGACCTACGTGATCGCGATGATCACCGGGCAGCCGGTCATCATGTGAGAGAGCCGACCGGTTCGGTCAGAGACCGAAGTCGCGGCGGACCTGCTTGGTCCGCTGGTGCTCCACGTAGAACGACAGGAACGGAATGGTGCCCGCGAGTAGCGTTCCGACCGTCCGGCCCGCGGGCCAGCGCACCTTGACCGCCAGGTCGAGCGTCACCAGCAGGTAGACGAAGTACACCCAGCCGTGGACCACGGCGATCCAGCTGGGCAGGTTGTCGACTTTGAAGATGTACTTGGCCACCATCTCTGCGGTGAGGACCAGCAGCCACACACCGGTGGCGTAGGCGAGGACGCGGTAGCGCAGGAGCGCGGGGGCGATCTTCTTCTGCTTCGCGGTGTCTGCGACCGAACCGGCAGTCGTTTCGTCTTGGCCCGTGCTCACGTGGTGCTCCTATCGGTCTCGCGAGCAGACAGCTCGGCGAGGTACTGGTTGTACTGCGAAATCTGCCGGCTCTCGAGGTCGTCCGGGTCGTCCTCGGCCACCGAGGGGCGAGGGGGCAAGACGTCGGCCGGGATCTCCCGCAGTTCGGTGGGAGCATCCGGGACGTCGGCGGGGTCGGCCGGTTCGGCGTCCTCGAGCTGCACGAATCGCCGATAGGCGTAGACGAGGAACGCCGCAAACAGGGGCCACTGGAATGCGTAGCCGAGATTTTGGCCGGTCCCGCCCACCGCTTCGAAACGTGTCCACTGCCACCAGCCGAGTGCGAGGCATCCGACAGCCCCGACGACCACCAACAGGATCAGCGCGGGGCGGCGTTGCTTACGGTTACCGGACACGTAACGACGGTACCTGAATCGCTGAATGCGCTGCTAGGAGAGGTTGCCGCTATGGTGGCGGTCACAGCCGCCGGAGGCGCCCGACGAGCCGTCGATCTAAGCGAAACAGGGCCGCCGAATCGGCAGGGAAACCCGAGAAGTGCGCGAGGGGGGACTTGAACCCCCACGTCCGTTGGACACCACATCCTAAGTGTGGCGCGTCTGCCATTCCGCCACTCGCGCGCGAGGACAGACTACGCCACACCTCGACAGGAGCCCATCCTCGGATCAGCCTGTGTGCTCACCACCCTGTGTCCAGCGATTTCGGCCGGCCCACGTCGGTGTCTGACTGTGACAATTGGGGCAGAGGAACCGGATCTGATGCAAACGTGAGTCGAGGGGATCACCGTCAATGTGGTCGACGTGCAGAGTCAAGGGGCTTCCGCACCAGTCGTCGCCGAGGCCGCAGAGAACACATTTGTATTCGACCCCGGCCTCGATCAGGGCCCGGCGCAACAGATGTGGTTTCACTCGTGCGCTACCTGGTGGTCGTTCCACGAGAATCTCCTCCCACGACATGCGATTGCGAGCCGGCTTGCCCTTGGTGTGTGCGCTCCCGGTGAAGTGCGTCGTATCGATTCCGAACCTCTTGATCTGTCGACTCAGGTGAGCCTGTGTCCCACCCGCGGGTTTCAGGCCGAGGTAGCGCATGACGCCGGCCACGCTCGTCGATTCCGCGACCGCCTGCTCGAGCGCTTCTCGCGTGTACTTCATCTCGCACTTGCCACCCGCCGCTGCGCGCGCTGGTGCCGCCAGACGGCGTGGGTGAAGGTGGCGGGCGTGATCTCGAGCCGCACTGCTGCGGAGGCGACGAGGTGTTCGGCGTCTGCCGTCGATGGGGGTGCTTCGAGATCGAGCGCCTCGCCGAGGAACTCGCACACCAGGCGGTGAGATTCGGCGGTGCGGATGCCGAGTTGCATGGCGAGGCACTCCCAGGTGGCGGCACCGAACCCGGGTACCCCGACGATCGCGTTCCGCTGGGCCTCGTCGTCGCGGAGATCCGCCGAGGTGGTGCAGCCCAGCTCGGTGAGCGAGCGTGCCGCCGAGGCGACGGCCTCGGCCTTGGTGGTGTAGTTCCCCGGTACTCGCTGCCGGTTGTTCAGGACGGCCAGGAGGCCTTCGGGTTCGTCGGCGTGTGCGGCGAGCGCCGTGRGGTCGTCGAGAGGTGCGGCCCGGTGATCGCGCCAGCGGGTGATGACGGCGCGGACCCCCGTGGTGGGCGTGCCGTACGTGGCGCGGGCGGAGAACGCGGCATCGAGCAGACCGGCTTCGATCTCGTGCGGCCAGCCCTCCGTCCAGTGCGGCCACGACTCTCGTGGCAGCTTCGCGTCGACATGATCGAGTAGGGCGCGGACGTGGGCTGTGCTCATTTCTTCCCCCCGGAGAATGGCTGTCGGCTGTTCCTGGATTCGAATATTAGTGCGAGGGTCCGACAGGTTCGGTTTCGCTGGTCGCGGACCCGGGTTCGGGGGCGCGGACCTGCATGAACCTGGGACTTCGTCAAGGTGGTAACAGATTGATAACGATTAATATGAGGCTTTCCTCAGGTTCTTGGACGTCCTCGCACCGCCCTCGTCCAGCACGGACGCGATCTACTCACCGGTCACTTCACGGGAGGGCTGTGAGAGACATCACGCGATATTTCTCCGATGCACGCCTGTGACACCCCGGCGGCATTTGAACGTGAGGAAATCCTCATGATTCTGTGTCAACCTTGAACAGCCCGGAAGAGCTGATCAGAGCCGATACAGCTGGCACACGATGCCGAGGGCGGCAGACACTATCCCCACCTCCCCCTAGAGGGGACCAGGAGAGGACATACGCGTGACGATTGACGACACGACACCCGCAGGAAACGGAAAAAACTCGAAGGGTTCGCGGCGCATCGGCGTAGACCGGGACGACACTCGGTCGTCGAGCAAGGGCACCCTCGTGGATCGTCTGCTCGGAGGTGAGCCGTACGCGCTCGCCTTCGGTGGTCAGGGCGCGCCCTGGCTGAGCTCGCTGGAGGAACTGAGCCGCGACAACGGACTCGAGCCGGCACTCACCACCATCGTCAACGACGCGGCCGACCACCTGGCCCCCGTGGCGCAGGAACTCCTCGTCGTGCGCCCGGTCGGATTCGACCCCATCGCCTGGATCCTCGAGCAGGAACTCGCCGACGAAGAGGACGGCGCCCAGGCGGCCGGACCCTCCGCGGCAGCGCTCACCTCGGCGGCGGTGTCTCTCCCCGGCGTCTTCCTCACCCAGATCGCAGCGCTGCGTGCGCTGGCAGCTCAGGGCCTCGATCCCGCGGTTACGGCTCCCGTGTCGGTGATCGGCCACTCCCAGGGACTCCTCGCCGCGGAGGCCGTTGCCTCCTCGGGTCAGAAGGACGGCGAACTCCTCGCCCTCGCTCAGCTCATCGGTGCGGCTGCCGGCCTCGTCGGCCGTCGTCGCGGAGTGATCGCCGCCGCCGACTCCACCCCKATGCTCGCTGTCTCCAACGTCGACCCGGAACGACTCCGTCAGATCGTCGAGGAGCTCGCCGAAGGCCTCGAGCCCGAGCGCGCAGCCGTCCTCGGCATCCGTAACGCCCGTCGCCGCGTCGTACTGTCCGGCCCGCCCGCCCAGCTGGCACGCGTTCAGCAGCGGTGCGAGCAGATCGAGGCCGACGAGGCCCGTGAGCGCGACGCCAAGAAGCGTGGCGGCTCCATCTTCGCGCCCGTCTTCGAGCCCCTCGCGGTCGAGATCGGCTTCCACCACCCCGCACTCGCGGAGACGATCGACATCGTCGGCCAGTGGGCCGTGCGCTGCGGTCTCGACGAGGAGAAGGCCCGCGCTCTCACGAGCGCCTGCCTCGTCGATCCCGTCGACTGGGTCGCCGCCGTCGACAGCACCCTCGAAGCCGGTGCCGCGTGGATCCTCGACCTCGGACCCGGTGACCTCCTCACCCGCATGACGTCGGCCAGTGTCCGCGGCCAGGGCGTCGGCATCGTTGCCGCCGCGACCCGTGGCGGTCACCGCAACCTCCTCACCCCCGGCGCAACCCCCGAGGTTCCCGCCGCGTGGACCGAGTTCCTCCCGAAGCCGGTGTCGCTGCCGGGCGGCCGCATCGGCGTCGAGACCGCGTTCACGAAGCTGACCGGTCGTTCGCCGATCCTGCTCGCCGGCATGACCCCGACCACGGTCGACCCGAAGATCGTCGCCGCAGCAGCCAACGCAGGCCACTGGGCCGAGCTCGCCGGCGGTGGCCAGGTCACCGAGCAGATCTTCGCCGACAACGTCGAGAAGCTCACCGGGCTGCTCGAGCCGGGCCGCGCCGTGCAGTTCAACTCGATGTTCCTCGACCCCTACCTGTGGAAGCTCCACGTCGGTGGCAAGCGCCTCGTGCCGAAGGCCCGTGCCGCGGGTGCCCCGTTCGACGGTGTCGTCGTCACCGCCGGTATCCCCGAGCTCGAGGACGCCGTCTCGATCATCGGAGACCTCACCGACGCCGGCTTCAGCTACGTCGCGTTCAAGCCGGGCACGGTCGCGCAGATCCGCTCGGTCATCCGCATCGCCAACGAGGTTCCCTCGTTCCCCGTCATCGCCCACATCGAGGGCGGCCGCGCCGGTGGCCACCACTCGTGGGAAGACCTGGACGACCTCCTCCTCGACACCTACGCCGAGCTGCGCACCCGGCCGAACCTGGTCCTGTGCGTCGGTGGCGGCATCGGCACGCCCGAGCGGGCTGCCGACTACCTGACCGGCCGCTGGTCCGTTGCACACGGCTTCCCGGCCATGCCGCTGGACGGCATCCTGGTCGGCACCGCCGCCATGGCCACCCTCGAGGCGACCACCTCTGCCGAGGTGAAGCAGCTCCTCGTCGACACCCCCGGTACTCCGGACTGGGTCGGAGCAGGCACCGCCGAGGGCGGCATGGCCTCCGGCCGCAGCCAGCTCGGCGCCGACATCCACGAGATCGACAACGCAGCGTCCCGCACCGGCCGTCTGCTCGACGAGGTCGCCGGTGACGCCGACGCCGTCGCCGAGCGTCGCGACGAGATCATCGAGGCACTGAACATCACGGCGAAGCCGTACTTCGGCGACGTCGCGACCATGACGTACGAGCAGTGGCTGCGCCGCTACCTCGAGCTGGCCGTCGGCATCGACGCGGCGAAGGCATTCGACTGCGGCACCGACCTCCAGGACGCCATCACCGAGGCCACCGAGAGCCCGTGGCTCGACATCACCTGGCGTGCGCGCTTCGGTGAGATGCTGCAGCGCACCGAGTCGCGTCTGCACCCGGTCGACCGTGGCCCCATCCCCACCCTGTTCGCCGACGACGCGATTCTCGAGCGTCCCGAGGCGGCCGTCTGCGCCCTGCAGGCGCAGTACCCCGACTACGCCACCACGGTTCTGCACCCCGCGGACGTCTCCTTCTTCGTCTCGCTGTGCAAGACCCCCGGCAAGCCGGTCAACTTCGTGCCCGTCGTCGACGGTGACGTCCGCCGCTGGTGGCGTTCCGACTCGCTGTGGCAGGCACACGATCCTCGCTACACGGCCGACCAGGTTTGCGTCATCCCCGGCACCGTCGCCGTCGCCGGCATCACGCGCGTCGACGAGCCTGTCGGCGAGCTGCTGGACCGCTTCGAGAAGGCCACGTACGACGAGCTGGTCACCGCCGGTGTCGCGCCGCTGTCGCTGCCCGCACGCCGTCACGCGGACATTGCCCGCGGCCTCCTCGACACCGTGCTGTCGGCTCCCGACATCCAGTGGGCCTCGCGCCTCACCCTGAACCCGGTTCGCCGGCTCGGTGACCTCGACAAGTGGTCGATCGAGTCCGACACCCTCGCGGTGCACGAGACCACCGGTGCCGAGCTGTCCGTCATCGACGACCAGCAGGTGCTCCTCACTGTCCCGCTGGTGGCAGCCAAGTCCGTCCAGATCACCATCACCGTCCCCGCGTCCGTCGCGGACGGTGGCGCTCCCGTGGTCACCGAGGCCGACGCCGAGAAGTCGATGACCGCGCTCCTCGCGGTCGCGGCCGGTCAGGAACTGCCCGCCGTCAAGAACGGTGTCGCACGCCTCAACCTCGCCTGGACGCCCGACCTGGTCGCCGACCACGCCGGTGTCACCGGCTCGGGTCTGCCCACGACGCTGAGCGTCAGCGGCAAGGCCGTCCCGGACGTGGTCGTCGGCGCTTGCTGGCCGGCCGTGTTCGCCGTGCTCGGTGCTGCCAAGACCGAGGACTCGCTGTCCGTCATCGAAGGCATGCTCGACCTGGTCCACCTGGACCACAGCGTCGATTTCGTCGGCGAACTGCCTTCGGAGACCAGCATTCTCGTCGTCAAGGCCGAGGTCGCCTCGGTTCTCGACACCGACCTGGGCCGCGTCGTCGAGGTCAAGGTCGAGGTCGGCGCCATGCTCGGCGAGGGCCTGGACGCGCCTGCCGTCGTCACCCTGTCGGAGCGCTTCGCGATCCGCGGCCGCACCGGCAAGGGCGAACTGTCCGACCCGGCCCGCGCCGGTGGCTCGCTGAGTGACGAGGCCGTCGACACCCCGCGTCGTCGTCGCCGCGACACCACGATCGTCGCTCCCCGCAACATGGGCTCCTTCGCCCAGGTGTCGGGCGACCACAACCCGATCCACACCTCCGACAACGCGGCACTGCTCGCCGGCCTCGGCAGCCCGATCGTGCACGGCATGTGGCTCTCCGCCGCCGCCCAGCAGGTCGTCACCGCCGTGGATCCGGCCGAGACCAAGACGCCGCCGCGTCGTCTCACCGCCTGGACCGCACGCTTCCTGGGCATGGTTCGCCCGGGCGCCGAGATCGACGTCCGCGTCGACCGCATCGCCGTGGACCGGGGCGCCGAGATCGTCGAGGTCGGCTGCCGCATCGACGGTGAACTGGTGATGGTCGCAACGGGTCGCACCGCCGCCCCGAAGACCGTCTACGCGTTCCCCGGACAGGGCATCCAGCGTCCCGGCATGGGCCTCGACGCCCGCGCCCGCTCCAAGGCCGCCCGTGAGATCTGGGACCGCGCCGACAAGCACACCCGCAAGGCCCTCGGCTTCTCGATCCTCGCCGTGGTCCGCGACAACCCGACGGTCGTCAAGGCCCGTGGTGTCGAGCACAAGCACCCGGACGGTGTCCTGCACCTGACCCAGTTCACCCAGGTCGCGATGGCGACGCTCGGTGTGGCTCAGGTCGCCGAGCTCCGCGAATCCGGTGCCTTCGTCGAGGGCGCCCTGCTCGCAGGCCACTCGGTCGGTGAGTACAACGCTCTCGCCGCCGTCGCCGGTGTGCTGCCTCTCGAAGCTGTTCTCGAGGTGGTCTTCCAGCGTGGCTCCGCGATGCACGCACTCGTTCCCCGCGACGAGGCCGGCCGTTCCGACTACCGGATGGCTGCCATCCGCCCGTCGCAGATCGGTCTGGCCGACGACGACGTCGAGGCGTTCGTCGCCGGTGTCGCCGAGGCGACCGGTGAGTTCCTGCAGATCGTGAACCTGAACCTGCGTGGCTCGCAGTACGCCATCGCCGGTACGGTCGCCGGACTCAACGCGCTGGAGGTCGAAATCGACATCCGCCGTGAGGCTTTCGGTGGCAAGCGCGCGTACATCATGGTCCCGGGCATCGACGTCCCGTTCCACTCGACGGTGCTGCGTGGCGGCGTCGACGACTTCCGTGGACGTCTCGAGGAACTGCTTCCGCAGGACATCGACCCGGCCATCCTGATCGGGCGCTACATCCCGAACCTGGTCCCCAAGCCGTTCTCCCTGAAGAAGGAGTTCGTGCAGGAGATCGCCGACCTGGTGCCGTCGAAGCCCCTCGACAAGGTGCTGAAGGACTTCGACTCCTGGGCGAAGAAGCCGGTTCAGCTCACCCGCGTGGTCCTCACCGAGCTCCTGGCCTGGCAGTTCGCCAGCCCGGTGCGCTGGATCGAGACGCAGGACCTGCTGTTCGCCGACGAGTCCGAGGGTGGACTGGGTGTCGAGCGGTTCGTGGAGATCGGTCTGGGCTCCGTCCCGACCGTCGCGAACCTCGCATCGCAGACCCTGAAGCTGCCGGGCCGCTTCGGCTACCCGGTCGAGGTCCTCAACATCGAGCGTGAAGCGTCCAACGTGTACTCCACCGACGTCGATCCGGCGCCGGTCGAGGACGACGAGCCCGCAGCACCCGCAGCCGAGGCGCCCGCCGCATCGGCCGCACCCGCCGCGGCTCCGGCCCCGGCCGCTGCACCGTCCGGTGGACCGCGTCCCGACGACATCGCGTTCAAGGCCGCAGACGCCACCAAGGTCCTGATCAGCCTGTGGACCAAGCTCCGTCCCGATCAGGTCGGCCCCGTCGACACGATCGAGGCGCTGTGCGACGGCGTGTCCTCACGGCGTAACCAGCTGCTCGTCGACCTCGGCTCCGAGCTCTCGCTCGGCGCGATCGACGGTGCGGCGGACGCCGACATGGGTTCGCTCGCCGGCACGGTCGACTCCCTGGCCCGTACGTACAAGCCGTTCGGCCCGGTGCTGTCCGACTCGATCAACGATCACCTCCGCAAGGTCTTCGGCCCCTCGGGTCGTCGTCCGGCGGCCATCGCAGACCGCGTGAAGAAGGTCTGGGAACTCGGCGACGGCTGGGCGTACCACGTCACCGCCGAGGTGGCGCTCGGAACCCGCGACGGTTCCAGCATCCGTGGTGGTGACCTCGGTGGCCTGGCCGGCGGCGGTCTCGCCGACGGCGCCGCAGTGGACGCCGTCATCGACAGCGCAGTGGCCGCAGTGGCCTCGCGCCGTGGGATCAGCGTCTCCCTCCCGTCCTCGGGTGGCGGAGCCGGTGGCACCGTCGACGCCGCGGCGCTGGGCGAGTTCACCGAGCACATCACGGGCCGCGACGGCGTGCTGGCCTCGGCCGCCCGCCTCGTGCTCGAGCAGCTCGGCTTCGCAGGCGACACGGCGACGGCAGCGCAGCCGACCGACACCGAACTCGTCGACCTCGTGTCGGCGGAACTCGGTTCCGACTGGCCGCGACTGGTCGCTCCCGCGTTCGACGCCAAGCGGGCGGTGCTGCTCGACGACCGCTGGGCCAGCGCACGTGAGGATCTGGCTCGTCTGTGGATCGACGCGGCAGGCGTGGAGTCTCTCGAGATCGAAGGGTTCGCCGGTGCAGGCAAGTCCGTTGCGGCGCAGGCCGCATGGTGGCAGGCCCGCGCAACCGACGAGGGTCGCACGGCTCTGGCCGAGAAGTACGGACGCATCGCGGAGGCGGCAGTCGTCGTCACCGACGAGACCCCGGAATGGGCAGACCAGGTCGCCGTCGTCACCGGTGCCAGCAAGGGTTCCATCGCGGCCTCGGTCGCAGGCAAGCTCCTCGCCGGCGGCGCGACGGTCTTCGTGACCACCTCGCGTCTCGACGACAAGCGTCTCGGCTTCTACCGCGACCTCTACCGCCGCAATGCTCGCGCCGGTGCCGCCCTGTGGGTGGTCCCCGCGAACATGGCGTCCTACACGGACATCGACGCGCTCATCGAGTGGATCGGTGAAGCCCAGTACGAGACGGCCGGTGGATCGAAGAAGCTCGTCAAGGAAGCGGTCACCCCGACGCTGCTGTTCCCGTTCGCCGCGCCCCGCGTGGCAGGCGACCTCGCCGACGCCGGCGCCCGCGCCGAAATGGAGATGCGCGTTCTCCTGTGGTCGGTGGAGCGTCTGATCGGCGGACTGTCGAAGATCGGTTACGACCGTGACGTCGACACCCACCTGCACGTCGTCCTGCCCGGTTCCCCGAACCGCGGCCTGTTCGGTGGCGACGGTGCGTACGGCGAGGCCAAGGCCGCGCTGGACGCTGTGGTCGGCCGCTGGAAGGCCGAGCGCAACTGGGCCGAGCGCGTCACCCTGGTGCACGCTCTCATCGGCTGGGTCCGCGGAACCGGCCTCATGGGCGGCAACGACCCGCTGGTCGAGGCCGTCGAAGGTGCCGGAGTCCGTACCTGGTCCACCCTGGAAATGGCCACCGAGCTGCTGCAGTGGTGCGAGCCCGAGGCACGTCGCCTCGCCTCCACCGAGCCGCTCGCGGCCGATCTGACCGGTGGGCTCGCCCAGGCGAACCTGGACCTGCCCGCGCTGGCGAAGCAGGCTCAGGAAGCTGCGACCGCTGCTGCCGAGGCCGACGCGGATGCGGACGAGCTCGACACCATCGCGGCTCTGCCCGCCCCGCCGCGGGTCTCCGAGTCGGTGGCACCGGCTTGGGCCGGCGTCACGGCGGCTCCGGAAGACCTCGTCGTCATCGTCGGCGCCGGTGAGCTCGGACCGTTCGGTTCCTCGCGTACCCGCTTCGAGATGGAGGTCGACGAAGAGCTTTCGGCGGCAGGCGTTCTCGAACTCGCCTGGAACACCGGACTCGTCGTGTGGGAGACCACGCCGTCCGCAGGCTGGTACGACGCCGAGACCGGGGAACTGGTTCCGGAGGCCGAGATCGCGGACAAGTACCACGACGCAGTCGTCGAGCGCTGCGGCATCCGCCGCTACGCGGACGACGGCGCGATGGTCGAGAACACCGCACCGCTCCTCACGTCGGTCTTCCTCGACAAGGACCTGAGCTTCGTGGTCAGCACCGAGGCGGAAGCACTGGCCTTCGTCGAGGCCGACCCGGAGAACACGGTCGCGACGCCGGTTCCGGACAGCGGTGACTGGCAGGTCACCCGCCGTGCGGGCACCGAGATCCGCGTCCCCCGCAAGATGAAGCTCACGCGCAGCGTGGGTGGTCAGATCCCGACCGGATTCGACGTCACCAAGTGGGGCATCCCCGCTGACATGGCCGACTCCGTCGACCGCGTGGGCCTGTGGAACATCGTCGCCACGGTGGACGCGTTCCTCACCGGTGGATTCACGCCCAGCGAACTGCTGCGGTGGGTGCACCCCTCGCTGGTCGCCAACACCCAGGGCACCGGCATGGGCGGCATGACCTCCATGAGGTCGCTGTACATCGACACGCTGCTCGGCGAGAACCGGCCGAACGACATCCTGCAGGAAGCCCTGCCGAATGTGATTGCGGCGCACGTGGTCCAGTCCTACGTCGGCGGTTACGGCGCCATGGTCCACCCGGTTGCGGCGTGCGCCACGGCCGCGGTGTCCGTCGAAGAGGGCGTCGACAAGATCAAGCTCGGCAAGGCCCAGCTCGTGGTCGCCGGCGGGTTCGACGACCTCAGCGCGGAGGGCRTCATCGGATTCGGTGACATGTCCGCCACGGCCAAGACCGACGACATGCGGGCCAAGGGCATCGACGACCGTCGATTCTCCCGGGCCAACGACCGTCGTCGCGGCGGGTTCGTCGAGTCGCAGGGTGGTGGCACGATCCTGCTGGCCCGCGGTGACCTGGCACTGGAGATGGGCCTGCCCGTCCTCGGTGTGGTCGCCTACGCCGGCTCGTTCGCGGACGGTGTCCACACGTCGATCCCGGCTCCCGGAATCGGTGCGCTCGGCGCGGGACGTGGGGGAGCGGATTCGCAGCTCGCCCAGTCCCTCGGCAAGCTCGGTGTCAGTGCCGACGACATCTCGGTGATCTCCAAGCACGACACGTCCACCGCGGCCAACGATCCCAACGAGGCGGAGCTGCACGAGCGCCTCGCCGGGGCACTCGGCCGCAGCGAAGGTGCGCCGCTGTTCGTGGTCTCGCAGAAGAGCCTCACCGGACACGCCAAGGGTGGTGCCGCAGCATTCCAGCTGATCGGTCTCTGCCAGGTGCTGGACCAGGGCATCGTGCCGCCGAACCGCAGCCTCGACTGCGTCGACGAGAAGATGGCCGAGTTCGAACACCTCGTGTGGGCTCGGGAGCCGCTCCGCTTCGGCGAGCAGTTCCCGCTGAAGGCCGGTCTGCTGACCAGCCTCGGCTTCGGGCACGTGTCCGGCATGGTCGCGGTCGTGCACTCGCAGGCGTTCGTCGAGGCCATCCCGGCCGACAAGCGTGAGGCGTACCTCGAGCAGGCACGCAAGCGCACCGTCGAGGGTCAGCGTCGTCTGGCGAAGGCCATGGTCGGTGGCGGCAGCCTGTACGAGCGTCCGGCGGATCGTCGCTTCGGCGGCGACAGCGTCCCGGCCGCAGCGTCCCGTCAGCTCGAGGCGGACGTCCTGCTCACCGAGGCCGCGCGCCTCGGAGCGGACGACGTGTACAGCTCGGGTCTGCCCGGCTGCAAGTAGGAACGACGGATGGGAGTTCTGGGGATCGGCTTCGATCTCGTGACGGTGTCGGAGTTCGCCGAGCAGCTGGACCGGCCAGGGACGGCAATGCTCGACAACTTCACACCGGGCGAGCGTCGGGACGCCGTGACCCGGAGCTCCGATCCGGCTAGACATTTCGCCGCCCGGTGGGCTGCGAAGGAGGCAGTGATCAAGGCCTGGTCCACGTCTCTCTTCGCCAGCCCGCCGGTGCTGCCCGAGATGATCCACCACCTGATCGAGGTGGTGACGGATGCGTGGGGACGGCCGAGTATCCGCTTACGCGGGGACGTCGCCAAGCATCTGACCGACGTGAGGATTCACATCTCCCTCACACACGACGGAGACATGGCAGGCGCGTTCGCCGTCATCGAGTCCCTGTAGGCGCCTCCGGCGCCCGTGCGCCTTTCTGGTAGCTCCGGCAACCGGAAGGGCGCACAGGCGCGTAGCGGCTAGGTGGAGCGCGATTCCTTCTCGGCGACCAGCAGGTATGCCACCATCAGCCGTTTGAGTTCGGCGACGGCGTCCGCGTGGCTCTGATTGTCCTGCACGGAGAAGTTGAGCATCGAGTACACGACGTGGACGAGCACCTCGGCCATCATCGTCCGCCGCTCCCGCGACGTCCGCGGGGTGAGGGGCGCGAGCATCCGTGACACCTGCTCCGCGAACGCCTTCTCGTGGATGGCGCCGGTGGCGCGGGTCGAGGGCGTCGACTGCATCGCCAGCCACACCTCGCGCCTCGACGGGTCGGATGTCCACAGGCCAGCCATGTGGTCGACGAAGGAATTGAGGAACCGCAGCCAGTCGAGGGACGGGACCTCACCGTTGAACTGGGCGATCTCGTGCTGGACGCCGACGAGGTCCTGCCGGTTGAGTTCGCAGACGATCACGTACTTGTTCGCGAAGAACTGGTAGAGGGTGCCGATCGGGACGTCCGCGCGTGCGGCGACCTCCTCGCACGTGAACGATTCGAATCCCACGTCCACCAGCAACTCCCGCGATGCCGTGAGCAGCGCGTCGAACTTCCGGCGACTACGTTCCTGGGTCGGACGTCTGCGGGGCAGGAGTTCCTGCGGGTCCGACTGCAGCTCCAACGCCGGGTCCACTCGGCGCGGCGCTTGCTTGCTGACTGAAGACTCCACCGCCCCAGGCTATCCGTCTTTCGTCCGGATTCCGAAGATCCCTCCCGGTGACGCGTCGGGTTTCACCTGGGCGAGGAGACTGCTCGCGCCGTTTCGGTGTGAACGATGTGATCGCCCACAAGTTGCCGACCGCTGCGTTACCGACCCACCACAACGCCGGTGACGGACGGCCGACAACATGCAGCCGCCCGTCGCGTCGATCAGACGGACAGGTCCCGCCGCAGTTTCGCGACGTGGCCGGTGGCGCGGACGTTGTACTGGGCCACTTCGATCTTCCCGTCCTCGTCGACGAGGAACGTGGAGCGGATGACACCCTGCACGGTCTTGCCGTACATCTTCTTCTCGCCGAACGCGCCCCACGCCTCGAGCGTGGCCTTGTCGGGATCGGACAGCAGAGGGAACGTCAGTTCCTCGTTGTCACGGAACTTGGCCAGCTTCGCCGGCTTGTCGGGTGAGATGCCGATCACGTCGAGGCCTGCGCCGTTCAGGTCGGCGAGGTTGTCGCGGAAGTCGCAGGCCTGTTTGGTGCAGCCCGGCGTGCTCGCCGCCGGGTAGAAGTACACGACGACCTTGCGGCCGCGGTAGTCGGCGAGCGACACGTCGTTGCCGTCGGCGTCGGGCAGCGTGAAGGCGGGTGCGGTGTCTCCGGGGGCGAGTCTGTTGTTGTCGGTCACGAGAAGTCAGGCTACCGGGAAGGTCTGACCGTGGGCCGCGGCGCGATCGGGGGAGACAGAGTCGCTGGTCGCGTGTTCTCGTCTACGGTTGACGCAAGTGTGGGATCGTCGCGGTAGCGTCGCTCTCGCTGATCGAACCAGTCGAACAAGTTGGAGGACACGTGCCCAGGGACACCGAGAGCATCGAGCGTGAGATCGAGAACGCGCGTAATCAGCTCGCGAGCACTCTCGACGAATTGACGGTCCGCACCAACCCGAAGCGTCTCATGGAGAACACGAAGCGGACGCTGATCGCGAAGCTGAACGAGCCGGCGGTCAAGTACGGACTGATCGCCGTGGGTGCGGTGGCAGGGCTCCTGGTGCTCCGCAAAGCGTTGCGCTGAACGACCCTCGTCACTGACGGGCCGTCGGATGTGAAGTTCGCAGTGACTTCACGTTCCGGCGGCCCGTTCGTCATCCGACCGCCCACTCGGTGCGGTGAGATCGTGACACGAGAAAGGCCCCCATCCTCGTGAGAGGATGGGGGCCTTCGTGCAAGTGCGCCCACAGGGACTCGAACCCCGGACCCAGTGATTAAGAGTCACTTGCTCTACCAACTGAGCTATAGGCGCTCGCTCTTGCGAGACAGAACATTAGCGGGTCGCTTCTCGGGAATGCAAATCGCCTGGTGGCGACCGCCCGTGGCGACCCGATCCGGACGGTGGCGCGTAACAACAGCGCCGCTGGTCACGATTGATATTCGAACGTTATTGAGCGGCTCGGCGCTTGGTTGGAACCGGTCTCCAGTGGCTGGCATCATTGGAGACCACACGGTCTCGACGTGCTGATTCGTCTTGCGAAGGCGAGGGACGTGCCGGCTTGAACGTGAATTCGGAGCGAGGACGTGAAGTGGGGTTATCCATGGGTGTGGGGCGTGGCGGGCGCGTGCGTGCGCAATCGGTGAGATCCGTCTCGAAGACGGTGACGATTGTGGCGGCATCACTCGTATTCGCAGTGTCGATCGCAGGGTGCACCGTCTCCGGTGCCGACAGCGTCACGTCGGAAGGTGAGGCGCCGATCGATTCCAATCCGGTCACCGAACTCATCAAGCCGAAGCTGACGGCGTCGGCCGTCGATGGTGCGGTGGGATTCTCGCCCGGACAGCCGGTGACGGTGACGGTGGCCGACGGCACGCTGGCGGCGGTCACCATGCTCAACCCGGAGGGCGAGCCGGTCGACGGCGCCATCGCCCCCGACGGGTTGTCCTGGGTCAACACGGAGCCGCTGGGCTACGACAAGGAGTACCGGCTCGAGGTGAAGGCGAACGGACTCGGCGGCGGCACCACCTCGACGTCGGCGTTCACGACCAGCGCGCCCGGCAACGTCACCAAGCCGTACGTGATGCCGTCGGAGGGTGACGTGGTGGGCATCGGTCAGCCGATCGCGGTCCAGTTCGACGAGAACATCCCCGACCGCAAGGCCGCGGAGGCCGGCATCACCGTCACGACGAATCCACCCGTCGAGGGCGCGTTCTACTGGGTGAACAACCGTGAGGTGCGGTGGCGTCCGCAGAGCTACTGGGCCCCCGGCACCGCCGTGGACGTCAAGGTCGCCGTGTACGGCCGTGATCTCGGTGACGGACTGTTCGGCCAGGAGGACGTCCACACGGCGTTCACCATCGGCGACGCCCTGGTCGCGACGGCGGACGACAACACCAAGCAGGTGACGTTCGAGCGCAACGGCGAAGTGATCATGACGATGCCCACGTCGATGGGTAAGGACGACACACCCACCGACAACGGCGTGTACATCATCGGCGACCGGTTCGCGAACCTCGTCATGGACTCGTCCACCTACGGTGTGCCGGTCAACTCCCCGCAGGGATACAAGACGCCCGTCGATTGGGCGACGCGAATGTCCTACAGCGGCATCTTCTTCCACTCGGCGCCGTGGTCGGTGGGGCAGCAGGGGTACTCGAACGCGAGCCACGGCTGCCTGAACCTGAGCCCGTCCAACGCGAAGTGGGTGTACGACAACACGAAGCGCGGCGACATCGTGATCGTCAAGAATACGCTGGGCGGCACGCTGTCGGGCACGGACGGCCTCGGCGACTGGAACATCCCGTGGGATGTCTGGAAGGCGGGCAACGCCAACGCCTGACGGCGGGCGTCAGACCAATCGCAAAGAGGAAAGCCCCCGGCCGAGGCCGGGGGCTTTCCGTGTGGGGTGAGTGACGGGACTCGAACCCGCGACAGCCAGGATCACAACCTGGTGCTCTACCAACTGAACTACACTCACCATGTGCTTCAGGCACCGCCCGGGGGCAGTAACTTCGGCGAGGAAGATACTAGCGCGTCCGGTGCCCGAGAAGCCAATCGGTATCTCAGGCGGGCCCGAGTTCCTCGACAACTGCGGCGATGTCGCTGGTAGACGGTCCGGGCTCGGGCACGAACGCCGTCTTCCGGTAGTACTTCAGTTCCCGGATCGACTCCTTGATGTCGGCCAGGGCGCGGTGGGCGAGACCCTTTTCGGGCTGACCGAAGTAGATCCGCGGGTACCAGCGCCGGGACAGTTCCTTGATGGAGCTGACGTCGATCATCCGGTAGTGCAGGTAGGTGTCGAGGTCCGGCATGTCGCGGGCGATGAATCCGCGGTCGGTCGCGATCGAGTTGCCTGCGAGCGGCGCCGTCCCGGCGACCGGCACGTGCTCGCGGATGTAGGCGAGCACCTGCTGCTCGGCCTCGGCGAGCGTGACCGTGGACTTCCGGACCTCGTCGGTCAGCCCCGAGTTCTCGTGCATCTTGGTCACCACGTCGGGCATGGCCGCGAGCGCGTCGTCGTCGGCGTGGATGACGATGTCGACACCCTCACCGAGCACGTTCAGCTCGCTGTCCGTGACCAGAGCTGCGATCTCGATCAGCTTGTCGGTGCCGAGCCGGAGCCCGGTCATTTCACAGTCGATCCACACAAGTTTGTCCTGCACCAGGAACACAGTAGTCACGTGAGTGACGGGATAAGGTCTGCGGTGGACACTTTCTCCCGACGTGCGTGATTCGAGGAGGGCTTGGATGACCCAGCAATCGCAGGACGGCGACGCGACCTCGACCCCGGCGGAAAGGGCGGCGGCGGCGAGGGCGGCGGCCGCCGAAGCGGCCAGGATCGCGGCGGAGGCTGCGGCAGCGGCAGAGGCGGCGGAGCAGGAAGCCCGGGACGCGGAGGCCGCGGAGAACCGTGCTCCCGCAGACGTCGCCGCCTCCTCCGGTGCCGCCGCGGACATCGCGGCCGGATACTCCTCGGAGGGTGCGGCTCTGGAGCTGGGAACGGTGGTGCTCGACGGCGCCGTGGATCCGGCGGCCCGGGTGCGTATCCCGCTCGCGACGGTCAACCGGCACGGACTCGTCGCCGGCGCCACCGGGACGGGAAAGACGAAGACGCTGCAGGGTATTGCCGAGCAGTTGTCGGCTGCAGGGGTTCCCGTGGTGATGGCCGACGTGAAGGGCGACCTGTCGGGCCTGTCGCAGCCGGGTGAGGCGGGCGACAAGATCACCGCCCGAGCGTCCGAGACGGGTGACGACGAGTGGCGGCCGGCGGGATCCCCGGTCGAATTCCTCTCGCTGGGAACGGAAGGCTTGGGGATTCCCGTCCGCGCGACCATCACGGCGTTCGGGCCGATCCTGCTCGCCAAGGTTCTCGGGCTCAACGAGACTCAGGAGTCCACGCTGGGGCTGATCTTCCATTGGGCCGACGTTCAGGGGCTTGCGCTGCTCGACCTGTTGGATCTGCGATCGGTCATCGCGCATCTCACCAGCGACGAGGGCAGGGCCGATCTGAAGGGGATCGGCGGCGTGTCCCCGGCCACGGCGGGTGTGATCCTCAGGGCCCTCGTCAATCTCGAAGCCGACGGCGGCGACACGTTCTTCGGGGAGCCCGAGCTCGAGACCGAGGACCTGCTCCGGGTGATCGACGGCAGGGGCGTGATCACGTTGTTCGAGTTGGGCGCCCAGGCCGCGCGCCCGGCATTGTTCTCCACCTTCCTGATGTGGGTGCTGGCCGATCTGTTCCAGACGTTGCCCGAGGAAGGCGATCTCGACAAACCCAAACTCGTCTTCATCTTCGACGAGGCGCACCTGCTCTTCGCGGACGCGTCGAAGGCGTTCCTGCAGCAGGTGGAACAGACCGTGAAGCTCATCCGCTCGAAGGGTGTGGGGGTCTTCTTCTGCACCCAGTTGCCGACGGACGTCCCGAATGCGGTGTTGTCACAGCTCGGCGCGCGGATCCAGCACGCGCTGCGCGCTTTCACTCCCGACGATCAGAAGGCGCTCACGAAAACGGTACGGACGTACCCGACCACCGAGAACTACGACCTCGAGAAGGCTCTCACCTCACTGGGCATCGGTGAGGCGATCGTCACGGTCCTGTCGGAACGGGGGGCACCGACGCCGGTGGCGTGGACGAGGATTCGGCCTCCCCGCTCGCTGATGGACACCATCGGCAACGACGCGATCACCGCCGCGGCGTCGTCGAGTCCGCTGTCGGCGAAGTACCGGCAGACCGTCGACCGCGAATCGGCGTACGAGAAGCTGACGGCCAAGGTCGCCGGGGCACCGGCCACGGAACCGGGCCTCGACCTGCCCCCGCTTCCCGACCTGCCGCCCCCGCCGCCCGCACAGCGGGAGGGTCCGAACATGGCCGAACAGATTCTCGGGAACTCCGCGGTGAAGAGCTTCCTCCGCTCGGCCGCGTCGGCCGCCGGCCGCGAGATCTCCCGCAGCATCTTCGGGACGGGCAAACGTCGCAGGCGCTAGAAACGCTGGGCGAATGTACCTTTCAGCGCCTCGGCAGGGGTGACCGGTACATTCACCCGGGGGTCATCCGCCCAGCTTCTTGTAGAACGTTCCGACGATCGGGGCGACCACCGCGCGCGGGCTGTACTGCCCGGCAACGGACATCGCCTTGCTGATGATGCCGGGCACGACGCGCATCTTGTTGTCGGCCAGACCATCGAGTGACACCTTGGCGGTGTATTCGCTGGAGATCCACAGGAAGTCGGGCACCAACTTGTCCACGATCGACGCGTCCGCCGGATCGGGCTCCTCGGTGCGGACCGGGCCGGGTGCGAGCAGCGTGACGTTCACTCCCGTTCCCTTGAGTTCGCCGCGCAGCGACTCGGAGAAGGTGTTGACGAACGCCTTGCTGGCCGCGTAGGTGGCGTTGTGGGGGATGGGCATGTTGCCTGCCGCGGAGCCGACCATGAGGATGGCGCCGGACTTGCGTTCGAGCATCCCGGGCAACACCGCGAGGGTGAGGTCGTGCACCGCAACGGCGTTGAGTTCCACCTGGGCCCGCTCGTACGCGGGATCGAGTCCGGCGACCGGGCCGAACGTGGCGATGCCCGCGTTGTTGCACAGGACGCTGATCTCACGTCCGGACAGTTCGGTGACGAGGGTGGCCCGCGCGTCGCGATCCGACAGATCGCACGCGCGCACGTCGACCTCGACGCCGTGCTTGTCACGCAGGGCCGCAGCGAGTGAATCCATCACCTCGCCGCGGCGCGCGACGAGGATCAGGGAGTGGCCCCGGGAGGCCAGGTCGGTGGCCAGCGCCTCGCCGATTCCGGACGAGGCGCCGGTCACGACGGCGCGGGCACTGGGGGTGGGGTTCGGCAAGCTCACGGTCAGCAGCGTAGTGCGTCAGATGCGCGCGGCGAGCCGGGTGCCCTGCTCGATCGCGCGTTTGGCGTCGAGTTCGGCTGCGACGTCGGCGCCGCCGATGACGTGGGTGGTGACGCCGGCGACGGTCAGTTCGTCGACGAGGTCACGCACCGATTCCTGACCTGCGCAGATCACGACGTTGTCGACGGCGAGGGTGCGGGGCCTCTCGCGTTTGGCGCCGAACGTGATGTGCAGGCCGTCGTCGTCGATGCGCTCGTAGTTGACCCCGGACAGTTCCTGCACGCCCTTGTTCTTCAGCGCTGCCCGGTGAACCCAGCCCGTGGTCTTCGCGAGTCCGGCGCCGATCCGGCCGCTCTTGCGCTGCAGCAGGTACACCTCGCGCGGCGACGGTTCGGGAATGGGTGTGGTGAGGGCGCCCGCCGCCGCTTCGGGTTCGGTGACACCCCACTCCTGCTTCCACTCCTTCAGGTCGAGCGTCGGCGAGTGCTCGTGGGTGAGGAACTCGCTGACGTCGACGCCGATCCCACCGGCCCCGATCACCGCGACCGACTGCCCGACGGCCTTGCCGCCCCGCACGACCTCCGGATACGTGAGCACCTTCGGGTGGTCGATACCCGGAATGGACGGAACCCGCGGCGTCACCCCGGTCGCGACGATCACCTCGTCGTACTCGCCGACCAGCTCGGTCGCGGTGACACGGCTGTCGAGCCGGACGTCGACACCGGCGAGCGGAAGCTGGCGGTTGTAGTACCGGATCGTCTCCGCGAACTCCTCCTTGCCGGGGATCTTGCGGGCGATGCCGAACTGTCCGCCGATCTCCGAATCCGCCTCGAACAGGGTCACCGAGTGGCCGCGCTGTGCCAGGCCCAGTGCTGCCGACAGGCCCGCGGGTCCGGCGCCGACGACGGCGACACGCTTCGCGGCCCGGGTGGGGGAGAGTGTCAGTTCCGTCTCCCGGCCTGCACGGGGATTCAGCAGGCACGACACGTGCTTGCGGACGAAGGCGTGGTCGAGGCAGGCCTGGTTGCACGCGATGCACGTGTTGATCTCGTCGGGGGTGCCCGCTTCGGCTTTGCGCACCCAGTCGGGATCGGCGAGCATCGGGCGCGCCATCGAGATGAGCTGCGCGTCACCGCGGGTCAGGATTTCCTCGGCGACCTCCGGCATGTTGATCCGGTTCGACGCGGCCACGGGGATGCTCACGTGCTTCTCGAGCTTGCCGGTGATGTCGGCGAACGCGGCCCGCGGCACCGACGTCACGATCGTCGGAACACGGGATTCGTGCCAGCCGATGTCGGTGTTGATGATGGTCGCGCCCGCGGCCTCCACTTCCTGTGCCAGCGCGACGATCTCGTCCCACGTCTGACCGCCCTCGACGAGGTCGGCCATCGACAGGCGGAAGATGATGATGAAGTTGGGGCCCACCGCCTTGCGAGTGCGGCGGACGATCTCGACGGCCATCCGCCTGCGGTTCTCGGGAGTGCCGCCCCACTCGTCGGTGCGCTTGTTGGTGCGCTCGCACAGGAACTGGTTGATGAAGTAGCCCTCGCCGCCCATGATCTCGACGCCGTCGTAGTTCGCCTGCTGCGCGAGCCGGGCGCAGCGGACGAAGTTGCGGATCTGCCAGCGCACGCCGCGGCCCGTGAGTTTGCGGGGCCGGAACGGGTTGATCGGGGCCTTGATCGACGAGGCGGAGACGCTGAAGGGCTGGTAGCCGTACCGGCCGGCGTGCAGGATCTGCAGGGCGATCTTGCCGCCCTCGTCGTGCACCGCCTTCGTGATCGCGCGGTGCCTGCGGGCCTCGACTCGGTGGGTGAGCTTGGCGCCGAACGGCAGCAGCCAGCCCGTCCGGTTGGGCGCGTAGCCGCCGGTGACGATCAGCGCGACACCTCCGCGGGCGCGCTCGGCGAAGTACTCGGCCAGACGGGGAATGTCCTTGGCGCGATCTTCGAGCCCGGTGTGGATGGAACCCATGATCACCCGGTTCTTCAGCGTCGTGAAACCGAGGTCGAGGGGAGCGAGGAGCTGCGGGAACTGGGTCATTGGCGGCGTGTCCTTACTGTGCGAGCGCGTCGAGTACTTCTTGGCACCAGTCGGCGAATCCCTCTTCGACGCGGATTCCGCCGCGCAGGACGAGGTACTGGTGCAGGGCTGCCCCGGAGAGCTGGTCCGGTGCGGGAAAGTCACGTTTTTCGATCATGCGGTAGACCTCGAGCCGGGCGGCGTGGCCGTCGCGGTGGCGAGCGACCTCGGCCGTGAGTGCGGCGATGTCACCGTGCTGAGCGGCGCGGATCTTCACTGCCAGCTCGTTGCGCAGGTGGTTGGGCTCGGTCGGTTCGGCGATCCAGCGCTCGAGTTCCGCGCGCCCGGCCGCGCTGACCCGGTACACCTTCTTGTCGGGTCTGCTGTCCTGCGCCACGACCTCGGCGTCGACCCATCCGGACTCGTCCATGCGTTTGAGGACGCGGTAGATCTGCTGGTGGGTGGCGCTCTGGAAGAAGCCGATGGATTTGTCGAACCGGCGCGCCAATTCGTAGCCCGAGCCGGAGTGCTCGGTGAGGGAGACGAGGAGCGCATGTTCGAGTGCCACGAACCGAAGTATGTATGCAACGAGGTGCGTATGCAACTGAGTGCATGCTTAGTAGTTCCGTCCGAGCGGGACACTCGTCGCGTCGGACCGTACGAACTCCCCGTTCGCTCGCATAGGCTCGCGGACATGAGCACCGACGTTCGTCCGCCGGCCGGGATCGGCGAGGCCGCGACGCGCAGACAGGTTGTCGCGTGGGGGTTGTGGGACTGGGGATCGGCCGCGTTCAACGCCGTGATCCTCACGTTCGTCTTCTCCGTGTACCTGACGGACGCCGTGGGGGAGGACCTGCCGGGGTCGATCTCCGCGAGCACGTGGCTCGGGTGGTCGCTCGGCATCGCCGGTTTCCTCATCGCCGTGCTCGCCCCTGTCACCGGTCAGCGATTCGACGCCGCCGGACGACGTAAGTGGGCGCTCGGTGTCCTCACGTTCGCGACGGTCGGGTGCATGGCGGCGATGTTCTTCGTCCGCGACTCGTATCAGTACCTGTGGCTCGGACTGGTGCTGCTGGCCGCGGGTTCGGTGATCTTCGAACTGGCCGGCGTCCCGTACAACGCGATGCTCAGGCAGGTGTCGACGCCGGCGAACATCGGCCGGGTGTCCGGGTTCGGCTGGGCGATGGGCTATTTCGGCGGGATCGTGCTGCTGCTGCTGTGCTACTTCGGATTCATCTCCGGTGACGGCGACAACCGGGGATTCCTCGGGCTCACCACCGACGGCGGACTGAACATCCGGATGGTGGCGCTGCTCGCCGCCGTCTGGTTCGCGATCTTCGCGATCCCCGTCCTGCTGAAGGTCCCCGAGCTACCCCGCCCCCACGCGGATCCGGGTGCCGACAAGGCCGGTTTCGTCGAGTCGTACCGGGTGCTGTGGCGCGATCTGCGCGACCTCTGGGTCGCCGACCGGCGCACCGTGTACTTCCTGGTGGCGAGTGCGCTGTTCCGCGACGGACTGGCCGGTGTCTTCACGTTCGGCGCCGTCCTCGCCGTCAACGTCTACGGCATCGGCGCGGGTGACGTGCTGCTGTTCGGCGTCGCGGCCAACGTCGTCTCCGCGCTCGGCGCGCTCACCGCCGGCCGGTTCGACGATCGGATCGGACCGAAGACCGTCATCATGACGTCCCTGATCGCGATGATCGTGGTCGGCGTCGTACTGACGGCCGTCTCCGGACCGGCCATGTTCTGGATCTTCGGACTGCTGCTGTGCCTGTTCGTCGGTCCCGCGCAGTCATCCGCGCGGACGTTCCTGGCCCGGATCACACCGCCAGGCCGGGAGGGGCAGATGTTCGGTCTGTACGCGACCACCGGTCGCGCGGTGTCGTTCCTCTCGCCCACCCTCTTCGGGCTGTTCGCCTGGTGGTTCGCGGCGGATCGGGCCGGGATCATCGGACTGGTGATCGTGCTCGCGATCGGGCTCGCCGCGCTGACGGTGGTGAGGGCACCCGAGCGCGACTAGCGCCGCGCGCGATTGTCATCGATCCGGAGCTTCTCCGGGAACAGCCGCCGCTGTGTCAGCCAGCCCGCCGCCGCCACGACGATCCAGATCAGCGTGGCGAAGAACTGCTGGCTGCCCTCGTTCGGATCCTCCAGGAAACCCAGCGGGGGGATGGCCAGGCCGAGCCCGGTCAGGACCATGCTGGCGCCGCCGAGCGCGGTGAGCCACAACAACGCCCGCGCCCGGTACCGGTCGGCGAGGAAACCACAGGCGACGGCGAGCGCGACGATCACGACTCCGCTGAGGAGCCAATTCGCGTCGTCGGGTTGCAGGACACGACTGAGCTTGGCCCCGATGACGGCGCCGGTGATGATCCCGAGAAAGAATGCGGCGAACTTGAAGATCAGGGTGGTGGCCACCCACGCCACGACTGCCCCGATCGCCGCGACCAGGAACGTCGTCTCGAGCGACAGCGACAGCAGATCGGCCAGGAGCCAGCCGAGGCCGAAACCCGAGGCGAGAACGGCGACGTGGAGTGAACCGACACCGGCGAAGCACAGAACGGCGCCGACCAGAAGGATTGCGATGCCACTCATGGTGCCCTCCCACGGTGCACGAGACGAGTAGTGCCATCAAACCAGAACGCACGCCCCGTCGAGGGGAAGAGCGGATTTCAGTTCAGTTCGGTGCGGTTCCGGTACGCGTGAGGATCGCGTCCGCGAGGGCGTCGGGCCGCTGCTCCGGGATCCAGTGCGTGGCACCGTCCAGGACGACGAACTCGTAGGGCGCATCGACGAACTCGCCGCACCTTTCCGCTCCCGCACGCCCCAGCGCCTGGTCACCGGTGCTCCAGACGTAGGTCGTGGGAACGGTGACGGCAGGCGTCTGCTCGAAGTCGCTCGTCATCGCGCGGTACCAGTTCAGCGCGCCGGTGAGCGCGCCCGGTTCGCCGAGCAGCGCGACGTGCCGGTCGACGAGCGCCGGCGCGACGACGTCACCGAACATCGCGCGCAGCGCCCGCGCGTTCTCCTCGAGGAGGACCCGCTCGGCCTTGCCTTCCGTCCTGAGGAGACGAATGTAGGAGGAGCGTTCCTTCTGATCGGCGTCCTCGCGCAAGGCCCAGCCGAACGCGCCCGGATGTGGCACCGACACGGTGGTGAGCGAGGTGATCCGGTCGGGGTGCCGCGCCGCGACGACCCACGCCACGGCGGCTCCCCAGTCGTGCCCGACGAGATGTGCCGAGTCGAGACCGAGTGCGTCGAGCAATCCGATTACGTCCGCGACGAGGTGGTCGATCCGGTAGGAGTCGACTCCGTCGGGTCGCGCACCGGGCGAGTATCCGCGCTGGTTCGGGGCGAACGTCCGCAGACCGGACTCGTTCAGCAGGGCGCTGACCGGTTCCCAGGACGCGGCGCTCTCCGGAAACCCGTGCAGGAGAACGACGGGGACGCCGTCGGCCGGACCGCTGGTGGTGACGTCGAACGTCAGGTCGCCGAGGGTGATGTGCGCGTGTTCCGAGGTTGACAACATGCCCCCACCGTACGGCGAGAGCGCCACTACTTCGCGGGATTCCACCCGCTCATGCCGAGCATGATCAGGCGCAGTTGCCGTTCGGCACGCGCGACCACTTCGGCCTCACTTCGGCTTCCGGGACGATCGGCCTCGAGCAGATCGACGACGACGGCGAACATGGTGGACACGATCAGGTCGGCCGCCATCTCCAGGTCGTCGTGGTCCCAGGACTGCAGACCGTCGATGCGGGACAGGTCAACCGTGAGTTCGCTGACGAACAGCTTCATCTCGGTCGCGATCGCCCGGCGAATTTCCGGGACGCCGCCGTAGCGTTCGCGGCTGAGGAACCGGAACTGCGCCTCGTGGGTGCGGACCTGCCGCACGAGGATGTCGAGGGATGCGCCTGCGCTCTTGGTGCTCGGGGTGCGGCGGGCGTCGCGGAGCATCTGCCGCAGAATTCGCATGCCCTCCTCGACGAGCACCACGCCGAGCTCCTCGATGGACGCGAAGTGGCGGTAGAACGCGGTGGGCACGATTCCCGCGGTGCGGGCGATCTCGCGCAGGCTCACGCCGGCGAAACTACGGTCCGCCATGAGTTCGAGTGTGCCGTCGAGAAGGGCCTTCCTCGTGCGCTCCTTGCGGGCTGCCCTGCTCTCCGGTTCGGCGCCGGTCGACTGACTCACGGCAGTGAGTGTATTCGCGGCCGCGCCGACACCCGTCATCTCCGGGTGCTCGTACTCGTCATCCGGCATGCGTATCCGATCGCTGTCTGGGGTGTGCGTGCGGTCACATTTCGATTGACAAGTTCCTGTCTCTCTCTGTCACACTATTGTCAGTGTACAACCGTGCACTCAAATGGAGGAGGCTGACGTGTCAGTTGCCCACACCAGTCGTCCGGCGGAGGGACGCAGGTTCTCGCTGCTGTCGTTGTTCGAGGCGATGGCCACTCCGCACCAGCTCGACCGCTACCTCGAACTTGTCACTCCCATGGTCACCGTGCGCGACCTGCGAGCCGAAGTGGTCGAGGTCCGGCGGTCCACCGCCGACACTGTCACCCTCACGCTGCGTCCCACCCGTCAGTGGCGGGGATTCCGTGCGGGGCAGTTCGTGCAGGTGGGCGTCGTGATCGACGGGGTTCGGCACACCCGGTGCTACTCACCGGCCAATGCACAGGCGTCCACCGACGGGCTCGTCGAGCTGACGATCAAGGCGCACCCCGACGGTCTGGTCTCGCAGTACCTGCACGCCCACGCGCACCCCGGTCTGGTGCTCGACCTGTCTCAGGCGGCGGGCGAATTCACCCTCCCGTCTCCGCGCCCTCGCCGGCTCCTGCTGGTGAGCGGAGGCAGCGGAATCACCCCGGTTCTGTCGATGCTGCGCACCCTCGTCGACGAGCAGCACTTCGGAAGCATCACTTTTCTGCACTACGCGTACACCGAAAACGACGTCGCGTACCTCGACGAGTTGCGCGCACTCGCGGACGCGAACGCCAACGTCTCCCTCGTGTTGGCGTACACCGATCAGGAAACCGGCGGCCATCTCCACGGGTTCTTCGGTCAGGAGCACCTCGACGCGGTTGCGCCCTGGTACGCGGACGCCGAAACCTTCCTGTGCGGCCCGCCCGGACTGATGCGTGGCGTTCGGGAGGTGTATCGCGAACTCGGCATCGAGGACCGTCTGCACACCGAGGAATTCGCTCCCGCCGCAGCCCCGGCGGAGGGTGAGGCCGGTGGCGAGGTGTCCTTCACCGCCAGCGGTGTCACCGCGGACAATTCCGGCGCCACGCTGCTCGAACAGGCGGAGGCCGCCGGGCTCCATCCCGAGTACGGGTGCCGGATGGGCATCTGCTTCTCCTGCACGACGGTGAAGAAGTCGGGGTGCACCAAGAACGTCCGCACCGGCGACGCCGACACCGACCCGGACAAGGCGATCCAGCTGTGCGTCTCGGTTCCGGTGGGCGACGTCGCCCTCGACATCTGACTTTCACAAGACATTCAACGCTTGGAGACCGACATGTTTGGACTCTCACTCTCGTTCCTCCCGTTCGTCGACGGCTCCGACGGTTCCCGCAACGACGCCCCGGTGGTGCTCAGTCACGACCAGGTCGAAGAGATCGGCCGGGAACTGGACGCCCTCCGCGACCGGACAGTTGCGGACCTCGGCGCCGAGGACCGCGAATACATCTACAAGATCATCAAGGCGCAGAGGGGATTCGAGGTCGCCGGCCGCGGGCTGATGTACCTCGGCTTCTTCCCGCCGGCCTGGATCGCCGGGGTCGGTGCTCTCGGTGTGTCGAAGATCCTCGACAACATGGAGATCGGCCACAACGTCATGCACGGCCAGTACGACTGGATGCGTGAACCGGGCCTGAACTCCCGCGTGTTCGAGTGGGACACCGTCTGCCCGGCCKATCAGTGGAAACATTCCCACAACTACATGCACCACACGTACACCAACATCCTCGGCCGGGACCGGGACATCGGCTACGGCATCCTCCGGATCGACGAGGCGCAGAAGTGGAACCCCTACTATCTGGGGAACCCGGTCTACGCCTTCTTCCTGATGATGCTGTTCGAGTGGGGCGTCATGATGCACGACCTGGAAGCGGAGAACGTGATCCAGGGCAAGCGGAAGTGGCACGACGTCAAGCCGCTACTGAAGGGCTGGTGGCGCAAGGCCGGTCGGCAGGTACTCAAGGACTACGTGATCTTCCCGGCGCTCACCGGGCCACTGTTCGTCCCCACACTGCTCGGCAACGTGACCGCCAACCTGATCCGCAACGTGTGGGCGTACTCCATCATCTTCTGCGGCCATTTCCCCACCGGCGTGCAGAGTTTCACCGAGGACGAGACCGCGGAGGAAACTCGCGGCGAGTGGTACGTCCGGCAGATGCTCGGAAGCGCGAACATCGAGGGGAGYCCGCTGTTCCACATCATGTCGGGCAACCTGTCGCACCAGATCGAGCACCACCTGTTCCCGGACCTGCCCGCCCACCGGTACCCGGAGATGGCACCCGTCGTGAAGGCGCTGTGCGAGAAGCACGGGCTGCCCTACAACACCGGTGGCTTCTTCAAGCAGATCGGCTCCGTGTGGGGGAAGATCTTCAAGTTCGCGCTGCCGCCCGGTCTCGTCTCGTCCGACACCCCTCCCGGTGTTATCGTCGAGCGGCAGAAGACTGCAGCCTGAGAGGCGAAAAACATGGTGGGGAAGTTCGAGCGGCGCAAGGACACCGTGCAGGAACTGACGGAGTCCGCGGCAACGCACGTGGGCCAGATCGCGACGATCATCGCGGGCGCCGTCCGGGACGTCACCCGGGAGATCGGTGACTGGGTGTCCGACGGCATCGAGATGCGCGAGGCCGCGAAGAAGGCCCGTGACGACGAGGGCGAGGCCGAACCGGTCGACTGAGTAAGCCGACCGGGCGTTTCGCCCAGGTAGAGATCCGGCCGCCGAGGG
>NZ_JBFUGT010000043.1:0-42377 GCF_056402775.1 Rhodococcus sp. P3_B8 | reverse complement strand
GGAAAGGCGCACGAGCCGTCAGGCCTACTTCGAGTAGTACTCGACGATGAGCTGTTCCTGCAGAGGAACGTCGATCTGCGCACGCTCGGGAAGCTGGTGAACCAGAACCCGGAGACGTCCACCGACAACCTGCAGCCAACCCGGGATCGGGCGATCGCCCTGGGTCTCGCGCGCAACCTGGAAGGGAAGCGTGGACAGCGACTTGTCCTTGACATCGATGATGTCGTACTGGGAGACGCGGTAGCTGGGGATGTCGACCTTCTTGTTGTTCACAAGGAGGTGGCCGTGGGTGACCAGCTGACGGGCCTGGCGGCGGGTGCGAGCCAGTCCGGCGCGGTACACGACGTTGTCGAGACGCGACTCCAGGATGCGGAGCAGGTTCTCACCGGTCTTACCGGGGCGGTTGTTCGCCTCCTTGTAGTACAGGCGGAACTGCTTCTCCATGACGCCGTAGGTGAAGCGAGCCTTCTGCTTCTCCTGCAGCTGGAGCAGGTACTCGCTCTCCTTGATCCGCGCGCGGCCGTGCTGGCCCGGCGGGTAGGGACGACGCTCGAACGCCTGGTCGCCTCCAACGAGGTCGACGCGCAGACGACGCGACTTGCGGGTGATGGGTCCGGTATAACGTGCCATTTTCTTCTACCTATCCTTCCCGCTAGACCCGACGCCGCTTGGGCGGACGGCAGCCGTTGTGCGGCTGGGGGGTGACATCGGAGATGGTGCCGACCTCGAGGCCAGCGGCCTGAAGCGAGCGGATCGCGGTCTCACGGCCGGAGCCGGGGCCCTTGACGAAGACGTCGACCTTCTTGACACCGTGCTCCTGCGCCTTGCGGGCTGCGTTCTCGGCGGCCAGCTGAGCGGCGAACGGGGTCGACTTACGCGAACCCTTGAAGCCGACGTGTCCCGAAGACGCCCAGGAAATCACGTTTCCGGCGGGGTCCGTGATGGACACGATGGTGTTGTTGAACGTGCTCTTGATGTGAGCGGCGCCGTGCGGGACGTTCTTCTTGTCCCTGCGACGCGCCTTCTGGGTCTTCTTCGGACCGGTGCTACGTGACTTGGGGGGCATTACTTCGCCTTCTTCTTGCCTGCAATGGTGCGCTTCGGACCCTTACGGGTGCGGGCGTTGGTCTTGGTGCGCTGACCACGCACGGGCAGACCACGACGGTGGCGCAGGCCCTGGTAGCAGCCGATCTCGATCTTGCGTCGGATGTCGGCCTGGACCTCGCGGCGAAGGTCACCCTCGACCTTCAGCGACTCCTCGATGTACTCGCGGAGCTTGGCCAGATCCTCGTCCGAGAGATCCTTGCTCCGAAGATCCGGGCTGACGCCGGTGGCGTCCAGGATCTCCTTGGAGCGGGTACGGCCGATGCCGTAGATGTAAGTAAGTGCGATCTCCATCCGCTTTTCACGGGGAAGATCGACACCTGCGAGACGTGCCATGTCGGCATTTCCTATCGGTGTGCGGAGGTCTGCTCCCAGTCCATCCCCTGTGCCTCTTCAAACGTCGGCGGTCTCGCGACCGACAATGCTTCAACTAACTCAGTGGGGCCCCGGCCTCCGTGCCGGGGGTGAACCAGTACCTGCTCGAAAGCCGTGAGTACTGGCTGGTGCTGGGAGGTCATCTTTGCTTGTTGCCAAGCAGATCCTCGAAAAGCGGAGATCTAGCCCTGACGCTGCTTGTGGCGCAGGTTCTCGCAGATCACCATGACCCGGCCGTTACGACGGATCACCTTGCACTTTTCGCAGATCTTCTTGACGCTCGGCTGAACCTTCACGTCTTCTGATCTCCTGTTTTGTGGCAGCCCACTACGCAGAGCCGCAGCGGACGTACTTCTCCCCGACCTGGTCGGGCGGGGAAGCTTTACTTGTACCGGTAAACGATGCGTCCGCGCGACAAGTCGTAGGGCGAGAGCTCTACGACAACGCGATCTTCCGGGAGGATGCGAATGTAGTGCTGACGCATCTTTCCGCTGATGTGGGCGAGAACCTTGTGGCCGTTCTCGAGCTCAATGCGGAACATCGCATTGGGCAGCGGCTCGACTACTCGTCCCTCGACCTCGATGGCCCCGTCTTTCTTAGCCATATCCTCCGCGATCCATGTGGTTTGGCGTGCTTATTGCATCTGTTTCCGTTACCGTGGCGCCCAATGGGATCTTCACCGGCCGAAACATGAACAATCCGGATCGAATCCGGCACTGGGCACGCAGACAACCGGCACGCATAGCGCACCGTTGATCCATGTTACGGGAAATTGCTCACCAGGCCAAATGCGGTCCCTGACGGACCCGCAAGCCCGGCGAGAATTCGACTTCCGACACCCACGGCCACGATGCGAAGGATGGTGTGCGTGCGCGCCCTGGTACAGCGAGTGACGTCCGCGTCGGTCCGCGTCGACGGCGAGGAGGTCGGCCGAATCACTCCCCCGGCCGGCGGCCACGGGCTGCTCGTCCTGGTCGGCGTCACCCATACCGACGACGAGGCGAAGGCGGCCCTGCTCGCGAAGAAGGTGTGGACCATGCGCATCCTGGAGGACGAACGGTCCGCGTCCGACCTCGACGCCCCGGTGCTCGTCGCCAGTCAGTTCACGCTCATGGCGGACACCCGCCGGGGCCGGCGCCCGTCCTGGTCCGCCGCGGCGCCGAGGCCGGTGGCGGAACCACTGGTAGACGAGTTCACCGGCGCCCTGCGCGCGCTGGGCGCGACCGTCGAGACCGGCGTGTTCGGCGAACACATGGAGATCAGCCTCGTCAACGACGGTCCGGTGACGCTGCTCATCGACGTGTAGGCCCGCACCCGCGGGCGGCCGCTACTCCGGACGCAGGGTCAGGATGCGCGGCCCGTCCTCGGTGACCGCGACCGTGTGCTCCCAGTGGGCGGCACGGGTGCCGTCGGAGGTCACGACGGTCCAATCGTCCTCGAGGACAACGGTATCGGTGGTGCCGAGGGTCAACATCGGTTCGATCGCCAGAACGGAACCGACCACCAGTTGCGGCCCCTTGCCCGGAGCGCCCTCGTTGGCGAGGAACGGCTCCATGTGCATTTCCCGGCCGATGCCGTGACCGCCGTAGCCGTCGACGATGCCGTACTTACGGTCGTGCGCCACCTCGGCGGCGCGGGTGCCGAGTTCGATGGCGTGGGAGATGTCGGTGAGGCGGTTGCCGGGAAGCATCGCCGCGATCCCCGCCTCCATGGACAGCCGAGTGGCGTCGCTGAGCTGCTGGTCCGCTTCGATGATGTCTCCGACACCGAAGGTCCACGCAGAGTCGCCGTGCCAGCCGTCGAGAATGGCGCCGCAGTCGATGGAGACGAGGTCTCCCTCGGCGAGAATGTCTTCCGCCGAGGGAATCCCGTGCACCACACGATCGTTGACGGACGAACAGATCGATCCGCTGAACCCGTGGTAGCCCTTGAACGAGGGCACGGCGCCTGCGCCGCGGATGACCGACTCGGCCACCTCGTCGAGTTCGAGCGTGCTCACACCCGGCTTCGCCGCTTCGCGGACCGCCACCAGTGCCGCACCGACGATGGCACCGGCGGCCGCCATTGCGTCGAGCTCGCCTGCGGTCCGGAACGGAACGACCTTGCGCTTACGCCCGAAGCCCATTACTTACCCAACGCTGCCAGTGCGCGCGCGTTGACCTCGTCGACCTCGCCCAGGGCGTCGACGGTCACCAGCTGGTCCTTGTAGTAGTCCAGCAGCGGCGCGGTCTCCTCGCGGTACACCCGGAGCCGGTTGCGGATGACGTCTTCTTTGTCGTCGGCGCGGCCACGGGCGAGCATCCGCTCGACCACGACGTCCTCGTCGACGATGAAGGACAGCACCGCGTCGAGCTTGGTGTTCAGCTCGGCGAGGATCGCCTCGAGTGCCTGAGCCTGGTCGACGGTCCGGGGGAAGCCGTCCAGGAGGAATCCGTTGGCCGCGTCCGGCTCGCCGACACGGGCCTTCACCATGTTGTTGGTGATCTCGCTGGGAACCAGGTCCCCGGCGTCCAGGTACTTCTTCGCCTCGAGGCCGAGGGGGGTGGCCTGGCCGATGTTCGCGCGGAACAGGTCGCCCGTGGAGATGTGCGGGACGCCGAGCTTCTCGGACAGAATCGCGGCCTGGGTGCCCTTGCCTGCACCGGGAGGACCAAGGAGGACAAGTCTCACTTGAGGAACCCTTCGTAGTTACGTTGCATCAATTGACTTTCGATCTGCTTGACCGTGTCCAGGGCGACGCTGACGAGAATCAGCACGGCCGCACCACCGAAGATGCTGCTGGAGGTCTGGCTTCCGGACAGGAAGAAGTGGGGCAGCACCGCGATCAGGCCGAGGTAGATCGAGCCGGGAACGGTGATGCGGTTGAGCACGTAATTCAGGTAGTCCGCGGTGGGGCGACCGGGGCGGATACCGGGAATGAAACCGCCGAACTTCTTCATCTCGTCCGCGCGCTCTTCCGGATTGAACGTGATCGCGACGTAGAAGAACACGAAGAACACGATCAGCGCGAAATAGATGACGATGTACACCGGGTTGTTCGGATTCACCAGGTACTCGTTGATGATCCGCTGCCACCAGCTGGGATCGGCGGACGACGTGGCGCCGGTGAGCTGCGCGATGAGGTTCGGCAGATACAGCAGCGACGACGCGAAGATGACCGGGATAATGCCGGCCTGGTTGACCTTGAGCGGCAGGTACGTGGACGAGCCGCCGTACATCTTGCGGCCGACCATGCGCTTGGCGTACTGGACCGGGATCCGCCGCTGGCCCTGCTCGACGAACACGACGCCGGCGATGATGGCGAGGGCCGCGACGCAGATGATCGCGAAGATCAGTCCCCCGCGGCTGTCCAGGATGGCCTTGCCCTCGGACGGCAGGCGGGACGCGATACCCGAGAAGATCAGCAGGGACATGCCGTTACCGACACCGCGCTCGGTGATGACCTCACCGAACCACATGACGAGCGCTGCGCCCGCGGTCATGACCAGCACGATGATCACGAGGCCGAAGATGCTCTTGTCGGCGATGATCTCTTCCTGGCATCCCTGCAGCAGCTGGCCGCGCGACGCGAGCGCCACGATGCCGGTGGCCTGCAGGATCGCGAGGGCGATCGACAGATAACGCGTGTACTGCGTCATCTTCGCCTGGCCGGACTGGCCTTCCTTCCGGAGTTCCTCGAACTTCGGGATGACGACCGTCAACAGCTGGACGATGATGCTGGCCGTGATGTACGGCATGATGCCGATCGCGAAAATGGACAGCTGGAGTAGCGCGCCACCGGAGAACAGGTTGATCAGCGAGTAGATACCCGCGGAGTCACCGCCCGACAGCTGATCGACACAGGCTCGGACGTTCCCGTAGTCGACGCCCGGCGACGGAATCACGGCACCGATGCGATAGAGCGCAACGAGACCGAGCGCGATGAGGATCTTCCGCCTCAGGTCTGGGGTCCTGAGGGCCGAGACGAAGGCGGAAAGCAAAGATCCTCCTGGCACGACGGTGGGGAGACGAGTCGAAAGCAGACTTGTCCGTGAATGAACTCTAGAACTCTAACAGTGGCAACTGAACGCACAGTTGGGAGACCTGCGGCAGTGCTGCCCGTACAGCCGCAAATGGCCGCAGTACAGCGCGAGGCTGTACTGCGGCCATCTACTGGCTAGCGGTGATAGCTCACAGCTCGGTGGCGGTACCACCGGCAGCAGCGATCTTCTCCTTGGCGGAGCCGGTGAACTTGTCGACCGTCACCTGGACGGCGACAGTCAGGTCGCCGTCGCCGAGAACCTTGACGAGCTGGTTCTTGCGAACGGCACCCTTGGCAACGAGGTCCTCGACCGTGACCTGTCCACCCTCGGGGAACAGACGGGCGATGTCGCCGACGTTGACGACCTGGTACTCGGTGCGGAACGGGTTGGTGAAGCCCTTGAGCTTGGGCAGACGCATGTGCAGCGGCATCTGTCCACCCTCGAAGGCTGCGGGCACGTTCTTGCGGGCCTTGGTGCCCTTCGTGCCGCGACCGGCGGTCTTGCCGCGCTTGCCGCCTTCACCACGACCAACACGAATCTTGTTGGACTTGGCTCCGGGTGCGGGGCGCAGGTGATGCAGTTTGATGGTCATGGTTAGACCTCCTCAACTGTGACGAGGTGGCGCACCACGTTGATCAGACCGCGGTTCTGCGCGTTGTCCTCACGAACAACGGTCTGACGGATGCCCTTCAGGCCCAGCGTGCGCAGAGAGTTCTTCTGGTTCTGCTTGGTACCGATGGTGCTCTTGATCTGAGTGACCTTGAGTTCGGCCATTACTTCACGCTCCCAGCCTGTGCGCGTGCACGCAGCATGCCGGCGGGAGCCACGTCTTCGAGGGGGAGACCGCGGCGAGCCGCAACTTCCTCGGGACGCTGCAGGCCCTTGAGCGCAGCAACGGTCGCATGCACGACATTGATGGCGTTGTCGCTACCGAGCGACTTCGACAGGATGTCGTGGATACCGGCGCACTCCAGCACGGCACGCACCGCGCCGCCGGCAATGACACCGGTACCCGCGCTGGCCGGACGCAGCATGACGACGCCCGCTGCGGCCTCACCCTGAATCGGGTGCGTGATGGTGCCACCGATCATCGGAACGCGGAAGAAGCTCTTGCGAGCCTCCTCGACACCCTTCTGAATGGCCGCAGGAACTTCCTTGGCTTTGCCGTAGCCGACGCCGACCAGTCCATTACCGTCGCCGACGATCACCAGAGCGGTGAAGCTGAAGCGACGACCACCCTTGACGACCTTCGACACGCGGTTGATCGTGACGACGCGCTCGATGTGGTTCGACTTCTCGGCCGACTGTCCGCCGCGACGATCGTCGCGACCGCCAMCACGACGGTCGCCGCCGCCGCGGTTGTCCCCCGTGTTGGGGCCATTCTGTCCGGCGGGTCCGCTTCCGCCGTCACGCCTCTGACGTCCCGGCATCAGGCTGTCCTTCCGTTCGAAATGATGGTCATCAGAACTTCAACCCGCCTTCGCGAGCTGCGTCCGCCAGGGCCGCGATGCGACCGTGGTAGCCGTGTCCGCCGTGGTCGAAGACCACGGTCTCGACGCCGGCAGCCTTCGCGCGCTCGGCGATCAGCTGACCGACCTTTGCGCTGAGGGCCTTCTTGTCGCCGTCCGCTGCCCGCACGTCGGCCTCGGTGGTCGACGCCGCGGCCAGGGTGTGGCCTGCGAGGTCGTCCACGAGCTGGACGTGGATGTGGCGCGAGGACCGGTTGACGACCAGGCGGGGACGCTCGGGCGTGCCGGAGACCTTCTTGCGGAGACGGAAGTGACGACGCACCTTCGACAGGCGACGCTTCGTGGACGCATCCTTGCCGAGCGGAACCCGCTTGGCTTTCTGGTTTGCAGTCTGGCTCATATCACTTACCCGTCTTTCCGACCTTGCGGCGGATCTGCTCACCCTCGTAACGCACGCCCTTGCCCTTGTACGGGTCCGGACGACGGAGACGACGGATGTTGGCCGAGATCTGCCCGACCTTCTGCTTGTCGATGCCCGACACCGAGAACTTGGTGGGCGACTCGACCGCGAAGGTGATGCCTTCCGGAGCCTCGATCGGGACCGGGTGGCTGTAGCCGAGTGCGAACTCGAGGTCCTTGCCCTTGAGAGCGACGCGGTACCCGACGCCGTGAATCTCCATCTTGGTGGTGTAACCGTCGGTGACACCGGTGATGAGGTTCTGTACCAGGGTACGAGACAGACCGTGCAGCGCGCGGCTGCGACGCTCGTCGTCCGGACGGGTCACGCTGAGCGTGCCGTCGTCGTTCTTCGCAATGGCAATGGGCTCGGAGATCGTCAGGGCGAGTGAGCCCTTGGGACCCTTGACCGTGACGTCCTGGCCGTCGATCGAGACGTCGACGCCGCCGGGGACGGTGACGGGAATCTTTCCAATACGCGACATTGTGGTGGCCTCCCTTACCAGACGTAGGCGAGGACTTCCCCGCCCACTCCTTGATTGGCCGCCTGGCGATCGGTGAGCAGGCCGGTGGACGTGGAAATGATCGCCACGCCGAGGCCGCCCAGAACCTTGGGCAGGTTGGTGGACTTCGCGTACACACGCAGACCGGGCTTGGAGACGCGGCGCACGCCGGCGAGGCTGCGCTCACGGCTCGGGCCGTACTTCAGGTCGACGATGAGGGTCTTGCCCACCTCGGCGTCTTCGGTGCGGTAGTCGGCGATGTAACCCTCGCGCTTGAGGATCTCGGCGATGTTCGCCTTGATCTTCGAGTGAGGCAACTTCACCTCATCGTGGTACGCCGTGTTGGCGTTGCGCAGAYGCGTCAAGAAGTCTGCGATGGGGTCGGTCATGGTCATGAGGTTGACCTCTACCTTTCTCACAACGGTTCCCTCTGCCGTTTCCGGCGCAGGCCTATCGCGAAGTAGGTCTTACGTTTCCCGGTCCGAGGTTACGAACCGGAAGTCTGTGGGGTGACGCCGCCGCCGAGGCGACGGCGTCACCGGCTCACCAGGAGCTCTTGTGAACGCCGGGCAGCTCGCCGGCGTGCGCCATCTCACGGACGCAGATTCGGCACAGGCCGAACTTGCGGAACACCGAGTGCGGACGGCCGCAGCGCTGGCAGCGGGTGTAGGCGCGCACCGCGAACTTGGGCTTCTTGTTGGCCTTGTTGACCAATGCCTTCTTAGCCATTAGCTCAGTTCTCCTTGAACGGGAAGCCGAGGTGCTTCAGCAGGGCACGGCCTTCTTCGTTGTTGGTCGCGGTGGTCACCACGGTGATGTCCATGCCGCGCGGGCGGTCGATCTTGTCCACGTCGATCTCGTGGAACATCGACTGCTCGTTCAGGCCGAAGGTGTAGTTGCCGTTGCCGTCGAACTGGTTGCCCGACAGGCCGCGGAAGTCCCTGATGCGGGGAAGCGCGACGGACACGAGACGGTCCAGGAACTCCCACATGCGGTCGCCACGCAGCGTGACGCGGGCACCGATCGGCATACCCTCGCGGAGCTTGAACTGCGCGATGGACTTGCGTGCCTTGCGGATCTCGGGCTTCTGACCGGTGATCAGAGCGAGATCGTTGACGGCACCGTTGATCAGCTTGGCGTCGCGCGCGGCGTCACCGACACCCATGTTGACGACGACCTTGACGACGCCGGGGATCTGCATCACGTTGGCGTAGTCGAACTCGGTGTTCAGCGCAGCCTTGATCTCCTCGCGGTAGCGAGTCTTCAGGCGCGGCTGGATCTTGTTCTCAGTGGAGGTCATGTCAGATGTCCTTCCCGTTCTTCCGGGAAATCCGAACGCGCTTGCCGGACTCTTCGTCGGTCCGGTAGCCCACGCGAGTGGGGTTGCCGTCCGAGTCGACGACCGCGACGTTGGAAACGTGGATCGGGGCTTCCTGCGTGACGATGCCGCCGGAGGAGGCTCCGCGCTCGTTCGCGGAAACCGCGGTGTGCTTCTTGATGCGGTTCACGCCTTCGACGAGGACCTTGTTGGTCGCGGGATAGGCCTGGATGACCTTGCCCTTCGCGCCCTTGTCCTTGCCGGCGATGACCAGCACGGTGTCACCCTTGTGCACCTTCATCACAGCACCTCCGGGGCGAGCGAGACGATCTTCATGAACTTCTTCTCACGCAGTTCACGGCCGACGGGGCCGAAGATGCGGGTGCCACGGGGATCGTTGTCCGGCTTGATGAGGACGGCGGCGTTCTCGTCGAACTTGATGTACGACCCGTCCGGACGGCGACGTTCCTTGGTGGTACGGACGATGACGGCCTTGACGACCTCGCCCTTCTTGATGTTTCCACCCGGGATGGCGTCCTTGACGGTGGCGACGATGATGTCACCGATCCCGGCGTAGCGGCGAGACGAACCACCGAGAACGCGGATGCAGAGAATCTCCTTGGCACCCGTGTTGTCGGCGACGCGCAGCCGCGACTCCTGCTGAATCACTTACTTCTCCTTGACCTGGACTGTTGCACGGCAGATTTCCGACCCGACGTGCGCGGTCTGTACCCGTGCCCTGCGAGAGGGGCCGCCCGGGTGGGCGGCACAACGGTGGGGTTGCCGTGCGTCTGCCGCAAGGCAACCCCACCATCGTACTGGATACATTATTCGGTTTCTTACTTGGCCTTCTCGAGGACCTCGACGAGGCGCCAGTGCTTGGTCGCGGACAGCGGACGGGTCTCCATCAGCTGCACGCGGTCACCGATGCCTGYGACGCCGTTCTCGTCGTGCGCCTTCACCTTGCTGGTGCGCCGGATGATCTTGCCGTAGAGCGGGTGCTTGACCCGGTCTTCGAGCTCGACCACGATCGTCTTCTCCATCTTGTCGGAGACGACGTATCCGGTGCGGACCTTGCGGCTGCCGCGCTCTTCAGTGCTCACTGCTTTTTCCTCACTCATGCCGCGTCACCTGCGTCCGGACCAACGGCCAGCCCGAGCTCACGCTCACGCAGAACGGTGTAGATACGCGCGATCTCGTGACGAACGGTACGAAGTCGACGGTTGTTGTCCATCTGACCCGTGGCCATCTGGAAACGAAGGTTGAACAGCTCTTCCTTCGACTCACGAAGCCGGGTGACCAGCTCTTCTTCGGTGAGCTCGCGGAGCTCTGCGGCTGGGGTTCCAGTAGCCATCAGAACTGCTCCTCCCTTGTCACGATCCGGCACTTGCACGGGAGCTTGTGCATCGCGCGGCGCAGGGCCTCACGAGCGATCTCCTCATTGGGGTAGCTCATCTCGAACATCACGCGACCGGGCTTGACGTTCGCGATCCACCACTCGGGCGAACCCTTACCGGAACCCATGCGGGTTTCGGCCGGCTTCTTGGTGAGGGGGCGATCCGGGAAGATGTTGATCCAGATCTTGCCGCCACGCTTGATGTGCCGGGTCATGGCGATACGAGCGGACTCGATCTGCCGGTTGGTGATGTAGGCCGGCTCGAGAGCCTGGATGCCGTAGTCACCGAAGGTCACCTGGGTTCCACCCTTGGCGGCACCCGAACGGCTCGGATGGTGCTGCTTGCGGTGCTTGACCCGCCGTGGGATCAACATGCGTCAGCCCTCCTTCTGTTCAGTCGTAGAGGGTGCATCGGCAGTGGCGGTCGCTGCGCGGCCGGCCTCGGTGCTGGTCGCGGTGGTGCCGGTGGCACCGGAACGACGGGGACGGCTCGGACGCTCACGGCGCGGGCGGTCGCCTGCGGGAGCAGCCACGTTGGCGGCCAGCTCACGCTTGCCACCGACGATGTCGCCCTTGTAGATCCAGACCTTCACGCCGATGCGGCCGAAGGTGGTCTTGGCCTCGTAGAGGCCGTAGTCGATGTCCGCACGAAGCGTGTGCAGCGGCACACGGCCTTCGCGGTAGAACTCCGACCGGGACATCTCGGCGCCGCCGAGACGACCGGAGCACTGAACGCGGATGCCCTTGACGTTGGGCTGACGCATGGCCGACTGGATGGCCTTGCGCATGGCGCGACGGAAGGCGACACGGTTCGAGAGCTGCTCGGCCACACCCTGTGCGACGAGCTGAGCCTCGGCCTCGGCGTTCTTGACCTCGAGGATGTTCAGCTGGACCTGCTTGCCGGTCAGCTTCTCGAGCTCGGAACGGATGCGATCGGCTTCGGCGCCGCGGCGGCCGATGACGATGCCCGGGCGAGCGGTGTGGATGTCCACACGCACACGGTCACGGGTGCGCTCGATCTCGACCTTCGCGATGCCCGCGCGCTCCATGCCGGTGGCGAGGAGCTTACGGATCGCGACGTCTTCCTTGACGTACTCCGCGTACTGCTTGTCTGCGTACCAGCGAGACTTCCAGTCGGTGGTGATGCCGAGGCGGAAGCCGTGCGGGTTGATTTTCTGGCCCACTACTGAGCACTTCCCTTCCGGCGATTACGGGTCGATGTTCCGGTCTTCGGCAGGCTCTCCACGATCACGGTGATGTGACTGGTGCGCTTGCGGATACGGAACGCACGTCCCTGTGCACGCGGCTGGAACCGCTTGAGGGTCGCGCCCTCGTCCACGAACGCCGTGGCGACGACAAGCGTGCTCGGGTCGAGGTCGAGGTTGTTCTCGGCGTTGGCTGCTGCAGAGGCGATCACCTTGGCGACCGGCTCGCTCGCTGCCTGCGGCGCGAACTTCAGGATGTTCAGGGCGTCTTCAACCGAACGCCCGCGGACCAGGTCCACAACACGACGCGCCTTCATCGGCGTGACGCGCACGTGGCGCGCTACTGCCTTGGCGGTCGGGTTGGCGGTTTCGGTGTTGCTCATCGCCTCTTCGCCTTCCGATCATCCTTGATGTGACCCTTGAACGTGCGGGTCGGTGCAAACTCTCCGAGCTTGTGTCCGACCATCGAGTCGGAAACGAACACGGGGACGTGCTTGCGGCCGTCGTGAACCGCAAACGTGTGGCCGATGAAGTCCGGGATGATCGTGGAACGACGGGACCAGGTCTTGATGACCTGCTTGGTTCCCTTTTCGTTCTGCACGTCCACCTTCGCGAGGAGGTGGTCATCGACGAACGGGCCCTTCTTGAGGCTGCGTGGCATCCTTCACTCCCTCCTAGCGCTTGTTCTTGCCGGTACGGCGACGACGGACAATGAGCTTGTCGCTCGCCTTGTTCTTGCGGGTGCGGCCCTCGGGCTTGCCCCACGGGCTGACCGGGTGGCGACCACCGGAGGTCTTACCCTCACCACCACCGTGCGGGTGGTCGACCGGGTTCATCACGACACCACGGACGGTGGGGCGCTTGCCCTTCCAGCGCATACGGCCGGCCTTGCCCCAGTTGATGTTCGACTGTTCGGCGTTGCCGACCTCACCGATCGAGGCGCGGCAGCGAACGTCGACACGACGGATTTCGCCGGACGGCATACGCAGCGTGGCGTAGGTGCCTTCCTTACCGAGCAGCTGGATGCTGGATCCGGCCGAGCGGGCCATCTTGGCGCCGCCACCCGGGCGGAGTTCCACCGCGTGGATGGTGGTACCCGTCGGGATGTTGCGCAGGGGCAGGTTGTTGCCGGGCTTGATGTCGGCGCCTGCGCCGGACTCGACCGGAGCACCCTGGATCAGGCCCTTGGGGGCGATGATGTAGCGCTTCTCGCCGTCCGCGTAGTGCAGAAGGGCGATACGCGCGGTGCGGTTGGGGTCGTACTCGATGTGAGCGACCTTGGCCGGCACGCCGTCCTTGTCGTTGCGACGGAAATCGATCAGCCGGTAGGCGCGCTTGTGTCCGCCACCCTTGTGCCGGGTGGTGATACGACCGTGTGCGTTACGTCCACCGCGTCCGTGGAGCGGGCGAACCAGCGACTTCTCGGGGGTCGACCGAGTGATCTCGGCGAAGTCCGAGACGCTCGAGCCACGACGGCCCGGGGTAGTCGGCTTGTACTTACGGATTGCCATGAGTCTTCTCGTCCTCTATGTCTCGTCAAGTCCCGGGCGCTTACGCGACCGGTCCTCCGAAGATCTCGATGGGCTTGCTGTCGGCCGAGAGGGTCACGAGCGCGCGCTTGGTGTCCTTGCGCTTGCCGTAACCGAACCGGGTCCGCTTGCGCTTGCCCTGACGGTTGGCGGTGTTGACGCTGGTCACGGTGACGCCGAAGATCTTCTCGACGGCAATCTTGATCTGCGTCTTGTTCGAGTCCGGGTGCACCAGGAAGGTGTAGGTGCCTTCCTCGATCAGTCCGTAGGACTTCTCGGAGATGACCGGGGCGAGCAGGATGTCGCGGGGATCGGCGATGGTGCTCACTTGCCCTCCTCCTTGTTCTCTTCCTGGGCGGTCTCGGCGGGCCCGTGGATGAACGAGTTCAGCGCCTCGACGCTGAACACGACGTCATCGCTGTTGAGCACGTCGTAGGTGTTGAGCTGGTCGGGTGCAATGGGGTGCACGCCGTCCAGGTTCTGCACGCTCTTCCAGGCCGCGATGTCCTCGCGTCCGACGACGAGCAGGACCTTCTTGCGGTCCGAGATCTCGCCGAGGAAGGTGCGGGCGGACTTCGTGGACGGAGTCTGACCGGCAACCAGTTCGGTGATCACGTGGATGCGCTCGTTGCGGGCCCGGTCGGAGAGGGCTCCGCGCAGGGCGGCGGCCTTCATCTTCTTGGGGGTCCGCTGGCTGTAGTCGCGCGGCTGCGGGCCGTGGACGGTGCCACCGCCGGCGAACTGCGGTGCACGGGTCGAGCCCTGACGAGCGCGGCCGGTCCCCTTCTGGCGGTACGGCTTCTTGCCACCGCCGCGAACCTCGCCGCGGGTCTTGGTGGCGTGGGTGCCCTGACGTGCAGCAGCGAGCTGCGCGACGACAACCTGGTGGAGAAGCGCGATGTTGGCAGGCGCGTCGAAGATCTCCGCGGGGAGCTCGACGGTGCCGTTGGTCTTGCCGCCGGCGACCTTGACGTCCAGCGTCAGCTTGGTCGTCGATGTCTCGGTGCTGGTCATGCTCGTGCACCACCCTTCACTGCACTCTTGACGATCACGAGGCCACCCTTGCGGCCGGGGATCGCACCCTTGATCAGCAGCAGGCCGTTCTCGGCATCCACCTTGTGGACGGAGAGGTTCTGCGTCGTGATGCGGTCGCTACCCATGCGGCCGGACATGCGCATGCCCTTGAACACGCGGCCCGGAGTGGCGCAACCACCGATGGAACCGGGGCGACGGTGAACGGCCTGCGCACCGTGCGATGCACCCTGACCGGCGAAGCCGTGGCGCTTCATGGTTCCGGCGAAGCCCTTACCCTTGCTGGTTCCGGTGACGTCGACGTAGGCGCCGTCCTCGAAGACCTCGGCGGTAAGTTCCTGGCCGACCTCGTACTCCGAGGTGTCGGCAACGCGGAGCTCCACAACGTGGCGGCGCGGGGTGACGCCGGCCTTGGCGAACTGGCCGGAAGTCGGCTTGTTCACCTTGCGCGGGTCGATGGCGCCGAACGCGAGCTGCACGGCGCTGTAGCCGTCACGCTCTTCGGTACGAATCTGGGTCACGACGTTCGGTCCGGCCTTCACGACGGTGACCGGAACGACCCGGTTGTTCTCGTCGAAGACCTGGGTCATGCCGAGCTTGGTGCCCAGGATTCCCTTGATCTTGGTATCAGTCATTGTTTTTGTCTCCGCCGCGCTCACTGAATGTTGACGTCGACGCTGGCCGGAAGGTCGATGCGCATGAGCGCGTCAACCGTCTTGGGCGTCGGGTCGAGGATGTCGATAAGCCGCTTGTGAGTACGCATCTCGAAGTGCTCGCGCGAGTCCTTGTACTTGTGCGGCGAGCGGATGACGCAGTACACGTTCTTTTCGGTCGGCAACGGCACGGGTCCAACGACGCGGGCCCCGGTACGGGTCACCGTCTCGACGATCTTGCGCGCTGACGCGTCGATCGCCTCATGGTCGTAGGCCTTGAGCCTGATGCGGATCTTCTGTCCCGCCACGCTTAGTGTCCTTTTCTTGCCGCGTTTCGTAGTCCCACCCGAGTCGGGCCGAACTACCTCGTCTGCACAGTCCCTTACCTGGGCCGCAACTGTCCGAACGCTAGGCGACCGGGACACACCCGATCCGCTGCCGCTGTTCATCTGTCATGGTTCTCCGGTACACGCGGTCGGGCGTGTCGCCCTCCCACTCATTCTCCGACCCGGAACTTTTCAGCTTTTCGGGCCGGGAACGCGCACCGGATGCACTCGAATTCGAGTGCCAGTAGGTACTGCTTCCGTCTTGCATGTGGCCGCGAGCAGGTCATGTGATCTACACCGCGACGTTTCACCCCACCTGTTTCGGGCCGCAAACGATCGCGTCCCAGACAAGGCAACCCGACCAGTATGCCGTACCGGGCGGGAGACTTCAAACCGGGCTCGATTCCTCTCGTACTCGACCGAACTTACTCTGAAGTAAGATACGGGAGTGACTACCTCGAGTCCCACGTTCGCCGCGTGGCAAAAGCTCCCCGACAACACGCTCGGACACGTCCTCTTCTCTATCGGCATGTGTCTGCGCGTCCCCTACTTCGGCTCGGTACTCCCCCGCGTCGTCGAGATGCGCCCGGGCCGCTGCGAAGTCCGCGCACCGAAATGGTGGGGCGTGCGCAACCACCTGGGTACGTTCCACGCGATCGCGGCATGCAACCTCGCCGAGGCCGCCATGGGCATGCTGTCCGAGGCGACCGTGCCGTCGACCCACCGGTGGATCCCGAAGTCGATGACGGTCGACTACCTCGCCAAGGCGAACGGAACGCTGCGCGCCGTCGCGGAACTGCCGGAGCTGCCGGATTTTGCCGCGATCACCGAGGGCACCGACGTGGTGGTGCCCGTGCGCATCTTCGACCGACAGGGAGTAGAGGTGGTTCACGCCGACATCACGACGTGGGTCACGCCGCGGTAGAGCGCGAAAGGCGCATGTCGAAGCTCACATTCGTCTCGAAGTTCGCGGGAGTGACCCGAATTGCCGTGTGGCACTTCCCCGGAGCCGGAACGTCGCGGTACAGCACGACCTTCCGGCCGGACGGGATCGGTTTCCGCCGTGGTCGCCGAGGCCGAAGTGGTACAGACGTCCGGCATTTATCGTGTACCTGTCTTTACGCGTTACAGAAGTTTTTCCCACCCCTTCGTCGGGCACGAAGGTGTTCCCCGGTCTGCCTTGATCACCCTCTTCGCGTGACATACTCGGGACATGCCAGCACCTGACTCCGCCGTTCTTGTCGAGGGAATCGAGAAATCCTTCGGTGACGTAGCAGCGTTGCGGGGTGTGAGCTTCGAGGTGCCCCGCGGCACGGTCCTGGGCATCCTGGGCCCCAACGGCGCAGGGAAGACCACCACCGTCAACGTGCTGTCCACTCTGCTGCGCCCCGATGCGGGCCGCGCGTTCGTCGCCGGACACGACGTCGTCGAGGAGTCGGCGAACGTCCGGCGCAGCATCATGATGACGGGCCAGTACGCCGCCCTCGACGAGTCGCTGACCGGCCGCGAGAATCTGGTGCTGTTCGGCCGCCTGATGGGCCTGCCCAAGGCGTCCGCGAAATCGCGCGCACAGGACCTCCTGACACAGTTCGATCTGCTCGAAGCGGGTGACCGGAAGGTGTCCGGGTACTCCGGCGGTATGCGCCGGCGCGTCGACATCGCCTGTGGCCTCGTGATCCGTCCCGAGGTGGTGTTCCTCGACGAGCCCACCACCGGCCTCGACCCCCGCAGCCGCCAGGGCGTGTGGTCCCTCGTGTCCGCGCTGAAGGAGCAGGGCATCACGATCCTGCTGACGACGCAGTACCTCGAAGAAGCCGACCTGCTGAGCGACAACATCGTCGTCATCGACAAGGGCACCGTGATCGCCGAGGGCACGGCCGACGAACTGAAGGCCCGGACCGGCGGAAGCTACTGCGAGGTCGTCCCGGTGAGTCTCGACGACCTGCCGCGCGTCCGCGAAATCCTCTCGAGCCTCTGCCCACCCGGCCGGGCCATCGAGGAAGGCACCGACCGGCTGTCGATTCCCGCCGAACACGGCGCCCAGACCCTCGCCGAGGTTCTGCGCCGCCTCGACCTCGCCGGGGTCACGCTCGCCGACATCGCCCTGCGGCGCCCGTCCCTCGACGACGTCTTCCTCTCCCTCACCGGTCACGTCCGCGTCGACGAGAGCCTGCCGTCGTGACGGCGCCCGCCCAGCTCGGATTCGACAGTGCCCTCGAAGGCAGGCACCGGCGGCCGCAACCGTCGATCATCCAGCAGTGGATTGCGCTGTCCCAGCGGAATCTGCACACGATGTGGGTGTTCGGTCAGTTCTTCATCGCGGTGTTCGCCCCGCTGATCTTCACAGTCGGTTTCTATCTGCCGCTGCGTCTGGTGATGAAGTTCCAGGGCATCGACTACGCGCAGTTCGTCATGCCGATCATCGTCCTGCAGGCCATGGCGTTCACCGCGATCTCGGCGGCGCACCGCGCGGCCACCGAGGCGTCGAACGGCATGAATTCGCGATTCCAGACGATGCCGGTCGGGGCGGCGGTCCCGCTTGCCGCGCGAATGACAGCCTCCCTCGTGCACTCGACGATCTCACTCGTCGCCGCGATCGGCTACGGATACGCGATCGGCTTCCGGTTCGACGGCGGTTTCGGGCTGACCGCGGCGTTCTGCGGGCTGGCGATGCTGATCGGCTTCACGCTCACGACGGGTGCCGACGCCCTCGGCACCCTGACCCGGAGCCCCGAGGTCACCAGTCAGGCGCTGACGCTCCCCCAGCTGATCCTCGGCATGTTCTCGTCCGGTTTCGTTCCGGTGACGCAGTTCCCGGAGTGGGCGCAGGGTTTCGTGCGAAATCAGCCCATCTCGCAGTTCTCCTCGTCCATGCGTGCCATGACGGAAGGCACGATCACGTTCCACCAGCTGACACCCACCCTGTTGTGGTGCGGAGGGCTGGCACTGGTCTTCATTCCGTTGTCGATCTGGTCGAATGTGAGGCGCGGATGACCACCGAATACCGATCCGACACACCGGCGACGGTGACCTTCCCCGAGGTGCTCGAACCCCACCCGGAGAATTCCTTCGCCGCACTCTTCGCGCACAGCCTGCTGCAGACCAGACGACTTCTCCTCCGCTGGGCGCGCGACCCGTACACCATGCTGCAGGCGATCGTGTACCCGTCGTTGATGTTGCTGATGTTCTGGGCGGTGCTCGGGATCTCGATCACCAAGGCCACCGGGGTCAACAGCGTCTTCGGGACCGTTCCGATGATCACGCTCGTCGGCGCGATGTTCGGATCCATCGCGGGCGGTCTGTCGCTGAAGAAGGAATGGGCGGACGGGCTCCTGAGCCGGTTCTGGGTGCTGCCCGTGCACCGCGCGTCGGGCCTGCTCAGTCGCCTGATGGCCGAATCGGTGCGGATCATGCTCACGACGGTGCTGATCATCGCCGTCGGTTTCGCCATCGGGTTCCGGTTCGATCAGGGCATCCTCGCCGGTGTCGCGCTGATGCTCCTGCCGCTGCTGTTCGGGGTGAGTTTCGCGACGATGGTGACCGCCCTCGCCGTCAACGCGGCGAAGGCACCGCTCGTCGAACTCCTCTCCCTGCTGTGCACTCTCCTGCTGTTCTTCAACTCGGGATTCGTACCCACCGGCGCCTACCCCACGTGGCTCCAGCCGTTCGTGGAGAACCAGCCGATGTCGTGCGCGATCGACGCGATGAAGGGACTGTCGATGGGCGGTCCCGTCGCGGAGCCTCTGCTCAAGACCATCGCGTGGTCGCTCGCCGGGCTGCTGATCTTCACCTACCCCGCGGTGCGCGGCTATCGCCGGGCCGCGGGCAACCCGGCATAGCCCCTCGCATACCGGAGCTCAGAAGAATCTGATCCCGGCCAACCGGTGACGCACCGCCGTCGCGGGGGTCAGGAGCCAGTCGACCGTCTCGACGATCCGGCCGACGCGCAGCAGCAGCTCGTCGAGGTCCTGTTCGGGGGCCGTCAGCGACCCGACGACTCCGTCCACCGACCGGACCGTGCCTGCGAAGGTGTCGAGCCCGTCGGCGAACTTGTCCAGCAACGCGTCGAACCTGCCCAGCACGCGGGCGAATTCGTCGAGGGACGTCCCGATCTCGTGGGCCACCCCGTCGACGCGGCCGATCGTGACGTCGGCATTGAGTGCGGCCTGGGTGAGTCTCCTGATACGGCCGGCCGTATCGACACCGTCCGCCGCACCCGTCGGTTTGCTCATCGATGTTCTCTCCTCGGCTCGTGCACGGACCTAGCGCGGGGTGTGCCCCGTGAGTGGCGGCTCGATCACCAACGGATCGTCCGCGGCCGGTGGTCCGTAGACGCCGCCGTTCCTCGTCGCGTTCTCCTGACCCAGGTCGTCCGGTCGTGGAACGTTCACGGCACCCCGCTGCTCCAGGTACTGCTGCGACTGGCACGTCCAGTCCAGGGCGGGCGCACTCGGTTCCGCGTCGGTCACCAGACGGCGAGGGGCGTYGTACACGCACATCGGCCCCTGCGTTCCGACCAGGAAAAGGTCCGCGAGTCCGCCCTTCTCGATCGACGCGATCTTCGGCAGCGCGCCGGGCATGATCGTCAGGCCGTAGTCGAGGGAGGGTGTGCGGTCACCGACGATCCGGGTGGGGAGAACCAGATTCGTCATCAGGGCGCCCAGTGAGTCCCGATTTCCCGACAGCAACGAGTCCAGACTCGCCATCGTCTGCGGCGAGCGCCCGAGCAGGTCGACGAGGGCGGAGTCATGGGCCCGCAATTGCTCGAGAACGTTCCGCGCGGTGCTCGCCGATTCCGGCAGAGCGGCGGTGAGGCCGTCCGCCGTGTCCAGGAGCGGCATGCCCTTGTTCACGATGGTCGACAATGCGTCGGTGCGGGTTTCGAGTGTCCGGGCGATCTCGGCGGAACCGTCGAGCAGGTTCTGCAGGTCGGGCCCCGTGCCCCCGAAGGCGGTGCCGAACGTGTCGGCCAGCGACGACAGAGCGGTGATGTCCATCGAGTTCACGAGGTCCGTGGTCTCGACGAGGGTCGCGTCGAGCGAGCGCGGGATTCCCTCCTCCGGAACCTCGACGACGTCTCCGTCCGCGAGGTACGGCGGGTCCGCACTGTCGGGCATGATGTCGAGCGCCTGGATGCCGATCGCGTTCTCGGTGGTGATCTTCGCCGTCGATCCGGCCGGCACCTGGGTACCGGGATGCAGTTCGATGCCGAGGACGACGCCCGTCCCTTCGGGGTTCACGTCGACGGAGCTGATAGTGCCCACTCCGACTCCGCGATAATTGACGGACGCTCCCTGGGCGAGGCCCGCGGCGTGGTCGAGCCGCGCACTCAGGTGAATGGGACTTCCGAACGTGTCCGGGCCTGCGACGTACCGCAGCCCGAACAGCATCGCGGCGATCGAGATCACGAGGAACAGGACCAACTGCGCCACCACGTGACGTGTCATCATCGGACGCCTCCGCCGAGTACCTCGGGCAGCGTACGGGCTTCCGGCACCTCGAGCGGAGCCGATCCGGTGAGCAACTTGGCGATGACGGCGGTGACGTCGAACGTTCCGTCGAACGTCGTGTAATCGCCGGGTGTGGCCGCGGCGAATCCACCGAGGAACGTGGCCACCGAATTCAGTGTCGGCGCGAGTTGTGACTCGAACCCGTCGAGTGCCGTGAGCACGGCCCCCGCGTCGCTGATCTCGGCCGACAGTTCGGATCCGGCGCTGCCGAGGACATGTTGCGCCTCGCGGCTGAGACGGGACGCCTCCCCCATCAACGCGACGATCTGATCGCGTTGCGACACCAGGAGATCCACCGCAGGCGCCAGGCCGGTCATCGCCCGATCGAGGGTCGGTTGCCCGGCGGCGAGTTCCGCCGCGAAGGCATTGGACGCCACCATCGCCCGGTCGAGTTCGTCCCGATGGTCGTCGACGACGCCCAGTGTGTCGTTCAACATGTCCACCAGTTCCCGGACCTTGTCCGAGCGGCCCGCGAAGGCGACGGTCAATTCGTTCATGATGGCGTGCATCTGGTCTATGCCGCTGCCGTTCAGCACGGTGGCCAGCGCGGCCAGGCCACTCTCGATGTCGGGACCGCGCGACGTCCGGTCCAGTGGGATGGTGTCACCCTCGCTCATCGGCGCGCCCGCCGCGCCCCCGACGTCGAGTCGGACGAAGGGATTGCCGAGGGCCGTGGGCAATTCGATCCGAGCCGTCGCATCCTGCGGTATCGGAACGTCGTCGCGGATCCGCATCTCGATCCGAGCGGTGAAGTCCCGGGTCGACACGTCCGAGACTCGGCCCACCACCTCTTGACCCACCCGGACCTCGGCGCCCGGGACGACACGATCGACACCGTCGAACTGCGCGGAGATCTGATATGACGGACCGTCCGGCGAACGGCCCACCGACAGATCCTGCAGGCTCAGCGAACACCCCGCGACCGGCAGCGCCATACCGACGACCAGCGCCGCCGTCAGCGATTTCGTTCTCGCCCGGATCGTCATCGTCCTCCGACCATGAGTTCGCGCAGCCCGAACGGGTCGGACATGCTGGGCGGAAACTGAATCGGGTTGGTGATTCCCGCTCCGCGGCAGAGGATCGGATCGACCACCGCGCAGAGCGGGGACGTCGGCTCGGCCTGCGCCAGGTTGGTGGAGATGTTCAGCCGGATGCGGGCACGCTGGTCAGGAGTGACCRCACGCTGGATGTTGTCGATCAGCAAGGGCACCAGGTCCATGATCTCGGCGAGGTCGGTGTCGTGCCTCTGCAGCACCTCGCTCACTCCCGCGAGGTTGTCGATGCCGGCGGCGACGTCGCCGCCCCGGGCGGACACGAGTTGGTCGATCTGGTTCAGGAGCGCGGACAACTGGTTCACCGTGTCGCCGATCGCGAACTGCTGGCCGGCGAACTCGTCGCCGATCGCAGTGAGCGAACCGGCGAGTGAATCGACCTGCGCCYGACGCGACGAGATCGCGTTCACGAGCACCTCGAGGTTGTCGACGAGCGCGCCGACATCCGCGCTGTTGCCTGCGATCACCGAACTCGCCTGCGACAGTGTGCGGATGGCGTCGTTCATCGCGGGACCGAGGCCGTCCGAGGACGCGGCGGCAGCGGAGATCGCGGCGCCGGCATCGCCTCCGTCCGGACCGAGCGCCTTGACGACGGTGTCGACGCTGTCCATCAACTGGTCCCAGGTGATCGGCGAATGACTGCGCTCGGGTGCAATGGTCTGCCCGCTCTCGAACACCGGGCCGCCGGTGTACGCGGGGCCGAGTTCGACGAATCGCTCACCGATCGCGGACGTCACCAGCACGTACGCATTCGCGTCCGCGGGCAGCACGATGTCCGACGCGACGGACATCGTGACCATCACGGTCGCGCCTCTCGGCTCGACCGCCTCGACCGTGCCGACCGGAACCCCGAGCACCGAGACCTTGGTGCCGGGGAACACGCCGTTGACGTAGGCGAATTCGGAATGCACGACGGTGGACGACGTGCGGAAGATCAGCAGCCAGCCGGCCACGACGATCGCCACCACGAGCGCGAGCACGCCGCCGATCCCGGCGACCCGGCGTGCGATGCCCGCGTTCACGAGCACCCCGTGATCAGTCCGACGACGCACAGCAGGTTGTCGGCGATGACGGCCGACGGCGCGGAGACGTCGGCCCAGTCGCCGGTTCCGGTCGCGTTCACGAGGGCCCTCGCGGCCGGTGCACCCGTGGTCAGGAGCGAGTCGAGGTTCGCGAGGTTCGCCTGCAGCCGGTCCGTCACCTGTCTCGCGTTGGCGAGCAGTGAATCCAGCTCGGCGGTGTTCTCGCCGAGGAACTGGGATGCCTGTGCGACGAGTGCCTGGAGATCGTCGACCATCTGGCGGATGGCTGCACGCCGGGTGGCGAGTGTGTTCATCACGACGTCCGCGTTACCGAGCAGGGTGGTGAGCTGACCCTCCTGACCGACCAGCACGTCCGTGAGGGTCCGCGAGCTGTCGAGCAATTGCGTGACCTGGTCGGCGTTCTTCGCCAGGATCGTGGACGCCGCGCTCACACCCGCCAGTGCCTCCCGGTTGAGGTTCGCGTCCTGCGGCAATGTCTCCGTCACCACCGCAAGCATCTTCTGCAGTCCCCCGAGGTCGAGTTCGTCCGCCGTCTCGATCGCGGACGATCCGATGTCGTCGAGCGAATACGGAACGCTGGTGCGGCGGAGTGGGATCACCCCGTCATCCCCCAGGTCTCCCGGCCCCGACGGCGCGACGTCCAGATAGCGCTTGCCGAGGATGGTCGACAGCTTCACCCCCGCGGACGTCGTCGATCCGAGGTGACGTTCGCCGTCGAGCCGGAAGTGCACGACCACGTGATCGCCCGCCAGGTCCACTCCGGTGACCCGGCCGGCGGGGACCCCCGCCACGTACACGTAGTCCGAATCGGTCAGGCCCGCAGCGTTCGCGAGTTCGGCCGTGTACCCGTCGGTCCGCACGGCGAAGCTCACCCGCGGGATCACCAGAACCAGCGCCAGCGCCAGCGTTGCCGCGAGAATTCCCACGATTCCGACGATCAGCGGGTTGACGGGCCGCACTCGCTGATTTCCGGCCAGCGAGTCCCAGACGTCGCGCACGTTCTCGGTGACACTCATTGGCAGTACCTCGAATGCAGGTCGGGACCGAGGGCGCCTTCGCGACCGTCGACGTTGACGATGAAGGTGCACAGGTAGATGTTGAGCCACGAGCCGTACGAGCCCGAGCGGTCGACGGACGAGAAGAACTCCGGCATGGCCACCATGAGGTGATCGAATTCCGGGTTGGCGCCCAGCATCGCCCCCGTCAGCGAGTGAAGTTGTTCCACTGTGCGGCCGAGCTCCGGGACGCGCCCGTCCACGATCTGCAGCGCCGAGCGACTCACCGCCGCACTCTGATCGAGGGTGTCCATGAGAACCTCGTTGTTCTCGGCCAGCATCCCGGTGAACTGGGTGAGGCTGTCGACGAGGTGGGACAGCTCGGGACCCCGTGCCGCCGCCGTTCCCACCACCACCTCGAGGTTCCGGATGAGATCACCGATCAGCTGATCGTGATTCGCCAGGTTGCCGGTGACGTCCGCCACCCTGCGCAGCAGAGTTTCCATGCTCGCCTTCCTGCCGTCGAACACCGCGACGACTTCGGTGGCGAGTGCGTTGACCTGTTTCGGGTCGATGGCGTCGAACAGTGGCTTGAATCCGTTGAAGAGACTGGTGAGGTCGAGTGCGGGCGACGTTCGGTCGAGCGGAATCGTGTCGCCCTCCTCGAGGGTGCCCTCGCCCGACGGCCCGGCCGCGAGATCGAGATACCGGACCCCCAGGAGGTCGCCGTACCGGATGGCGACGGTGGTGTCGGCGGGAAGTTTCTGATCGCGCTGCACCTCGAAGTCCACCAGGGCGGTGGCACTTCCGGCGTCGCCGTCGACGATGTCGATCGAATCGACACGTCCCACCCGCACACCGGCGATGGTGACGTCGCTGCCGGGAGTGACACCCTGGGCGTCGGTGAACAACGCCTTGTACGTGACGGTCTGCCCCTCGACCGGGACCCGCAGCGTGTTCACGACGAGCACTGCCGAGAGGATGCCGAGGACGCCGAAGATCGCCAGTTTGATTGCCGAGTTCCGGACGCTCATCCTCCGCCACCTCCCCCGCAGTTCGGTCCGTCCATGCCGGGATACTGCGGGCAGTCGGCCGACGTGTAGGGCCGCGGGTTGGACAGGTCCGCGGCGACCCGGACCGCGAACTTGCCGGTGGAGAAGACGGCGGCGCCTGCCTCGCCGAACGGGCCTGCCTCGTCGAGGGTGGCCCGCAGCAGATCGGACTTGCTGGCCATGGTGCCCAGGGTCGGCGAGACGTTCAGGGCCACCGCGATCATGTTGTCCGCGTTCTGTTCCAGGACGTCGCCGGAATTCCTCGAGACGACGAGCGAAGCGGCGAGGAAACCGGTGAAGCTGTCGGTGTTCTCGACGAGTGTGTTCGACAGCGACACCGCGGCGTCCATGGCGGCGAGGACGTCCGGCGCGGCCGCGGCCAGTTGCTCACTGATCCGGGCGATCTGTGGCGTCCGCTCCCCGACCCACTCGACGAGTGGCGCGGTGGATGTCGCCACAGCGTGGAGGCTGTCGATGGTGTGCCCCAACTGCTCGCCGCGACCCCGCAACGCGTCGGCGACGGCACTGAGTGCGGCCTGCATCTGTTCGGGTTTCACCCGCGACAGCATGTCGTAGACCTTCGAGTACAGGTCGTACATCTGGACGGTCTCCGCCGAGTTGTCGGGTTGCAGCCGCGCCCCGGCCTCGAGTCGGGCGCCGCCGCTTCCGGCGGTCGACACCAGCTCGACGGTCTGGTCGCCGAACAGCGTGCGGGGAACGACCCGCACCTCGACGGAAGCCGGGATGTGACGCATCTGCTCGGGGCGGAGACTGATGTCCATGCCCGTCTCGTTCATTCCGGCGTCGACACTCGACACGGTTCCGACGGTCGCCCCCTTGTAGGACACCGTGGTGTGCGACTTCACGGCACCGGCGGCGGCCGGAAGTGTCGCTGTCACCACGGGATCGGTGACGATCGTTCCGGTGCCGAAACCGACCAGCAATGCCGATCCCAGAATCAGGACCGCCACTCCGATCACCCCCCGCACGGCGAGTGCGCCGGTGCCCGGACCACCCGGGCGGCCGCGCATCACGGCAACCCCAGGGCGGGGGCGGACGGGACGAGACCCCACAGCGAGAGCGTCAGCAGCAGATCGACGATACCGATGGCGAGGATGCTGGTCCGCAACGCACGTCCGGCCGCACGGCCGACGCCCTCGGGGCCGCCGTGCGCGTGGTATCCGTACGAGCAGTGGACGAGCGCGATGATCGTCGCGAACACGACGGCCTTGACGAACGAGTACACGACGTCGGTGGGGGTGAGCATGAGATGGAAGTAGTAGTCGTAGGTTCCGGCCGACTGCCCGCCGAACGTGACGATCACGAGCCGCGATGCCAGGTACGACGACAGCAGGCCGACGACGTACAACGGCACCACACAGATCAGGCACGAGACGAGTCGTGTGCTCGCGAGGAACGGCAGCGACCGGATCGCCATCGCGTCCAGCGCACTGATCTCCTCCGAGATGCGCATGGCGCCGAGCTGCGCGGTGAACCCGGTTCCGACCTTCGCTGCGAGCGCGATGCTGGCGATCACGGGCGCCAGTTCGCGGGTGTTGAGGATCGCCGACAGGAGTCCGGACAGCGATCCCATGCCGAGCAGGTCCAGTCCGCGCAGCCCTTCGATGCCCACCTGTGTCGCGGCGACGGCGGACATCGCGAAGACGACACCGATCGCGCCGCCGCCGGCGAGCAGCGTGGCACCGCCGAAGCTGATGTCGCCGATCTGACGCATGATGTGCCGCCAGTACTTCACGATCGCGAGGGGAACTCCGGCGATCACGCTGCCGTAGAACGTGAATTCCCGCCCCAGCCCCGTCATCAGGTCGAGGGGCTGACGTGCCCGGGCCCGCACCCAGTGCACTGCGGGCCATCTGGTGCTCACGACCATCAGTAACCACCTACCGGGACGACGAGAACGGAATAGAGCTGACTGAGCACGGTGTTGACGATGAAGACCAGGATGAAGGCCAGCACGACGGCCTCGTTGACGGCGTCGGCGACACCGCTGGGCCCGCCCTTGGCGTGCAGCCCCTTGAAACTGGCGACGAGCGCCGACGTCACCGCGAACGCCGTCGATTTGACGAGGGCGACCACGAAATCCGACAACCGCGTGTACTGCGACAGTGCGGTGAGAAAGCTTCCCGCCGAACTGTTCTGGACGATCACCTGGAAGAGGAAGCAGGCCGACACTCCGACGGCGGTGACCATCGCGCAGAGTGCGATGCCGACGATCACCGCTGCGAGCACGCGCGGGACCACGAGCCGCTCGATCACATTGAGCCCGAGCACCTCCATGGCCTCGACCTCTTCGCGGATCGTCCGCGAGCCGAGGTCGGCGCAGATCGCGGACCCTCCGACCCCGGCCAGCATCAGCGCGCACACCAGGGCGGACGCCTGCCCGACGATCACGAACCCCACGACCGCCCCGGTGTACCCCTCGGCGCCGAGCTGACCGGCGAGGCTACCGATCGTGACAGCGATGAGGACTCCGATGGGGATCATCAACAGCAGGGCGGGTGCCGACGTGACCGACGCGATCCGCCAGGCCTGATCCAGCAGTTCCCGCCAGGCCAACTTGCGCCGCACCAGAACTCGCACCGCGGCCACCGTGGTCGCGATAGAGAATCCGATGAGTGCGCCGACTTCGTTGGCGAAGTGACTCACGGGCCCTTTGGCGGGTGGCAACTCGAATGTCACGCGGTCCTCCCCCGTTGCCGGTCACCGCAGAGCGGGGACCGGCCTCGAGATGTTCGATACGGGGTCAGACGACCGCGACGCCGGATGCGCCGTGGGTCTTTCGGAGTTCGCCTTTGACGACCTTGCCGCTGGCGTTGCGGGGCAGCGCGTCGACGATCACGACGTCTTTCGGGTGTTTGTACCGGGCGAGCTTGTCGTCGAGCCACGCCGCGAGTTCGTCCACGGTGAGGTCGGATCCCTCGTCGTCGAGTGCGACGACGGCGACGGGCACCTCGGTCCACTTGGGATCGGGCCGGCCGACGACGGCGGCCTCCCGGATCCGCGGATGTCCGAACAGGACGTTCTCCACCTCGGCGCAGTAGATGTTCTCTCCGCCGGAGATGATCATGTCCTTCTTCCTGTCGACGACGTAGACGAATCCTTCGTCGTCCTGCCGCACCAGATCTCCGGAGTGGAACCACCCGCCGGCGAACGCGTCCGCCGTGGCGGCCGGGTTCTGCCAGTACTCGAGCATCATCGTCGGTCCGCGGTAGACGATTTCGCCGACGGTCCCGGGTGCGACGTCGTTCATGTCGTCGTCGACGACGCGCGTCTGGATCGTCGGGATCGGTTTGCCCACCGAACCCAGTTTGCGGATCGCGTCGTCCCCGTCGAGGACACAGGTGATGGGCGACATCTCGGTCTGCCCGAACACCGCGACGATGAGCGCCCGCGGGAACGTGTCCGCCATGGCGCGCAGCACCGTATCCGATGCGGGCGCGGCCCCCCAGCTGATGACGCGGAGGGCGAGATCGCGACCCCGGACGGTCGGGTCGGCGCAGACGGCCTGCCACTGCACCGGCACGAGGAACACCGTCGTGATCCGCTCCTGCTCCCACACGTCGAGCATCTCGGTGGGGTTGAACGCCTTGAGCGGGTGAATCACCGTGGTACCGCCGAGCATCAGCATCGGGGCGACGGAACCGAGCGCGGCCACGTGGAACACGGGGGACGCGAGGAACCCGATGTCGTCGCCGCGGTCGTAACGCATCGCGCGGATACAGGTGATGGACTGTCCGACCATGTTCGAGTGCGACAGCACCGCACCCTTGGGCGTACCCGTCGTTCCGGACGTGTAGAGAATCAGCGACGGTGTGTCCTCCGGCAGATCGACGGGGGCATGGGCCGGGCCGGACTCCGACACGAGTTCTTCGTAGCCGAGCATGTCGGCTTCCGTGTCGGCGCCGATGTTCACGACCAGGCTCAGTTCGGGAACGTCCTGCCGCACCGCCGCGACCAGCGGTGCGAGCGCGGGCTCGGTGAACACCGCACGAGCCCCGGAGTCACGGGCGATGAACGCGACCTCGGGCGGGGTGAGCCGGAAGTTGACGGGGACCGCGATGGCGCCGAGGGCATTGATCGCGAGAACCGCTTCGAAGAATTCGGTGCGGTTGAGGGTGAGCAGCAGAACACGGTCGCCGAACTTCACGCCTCGCCGGGACAGTGCGCCGGCGAGCGCCTCCGATCGGTCGTGCAATTCGCGCCAGGTCGTACTGTGGCCGAGAAAGCGGAACGCGGCCTGATCGGGCTTCATCTCCGCGTGCGACGCAACCCAGTTGTTCCAGTGGTTGCGGCGGGATTGCAGTGGCTGCTCCAGCAGCTCGCTACGTGACGACATGTGGTGGTGGTCCCTTCGCTGTACTCGTGCCCGGCGCCCGTCTGCCTGTTCGGACCCGCACCGAGCTGTGACGAGTATTACAGATCTCGACGTCTATCGGAACAGTCTTGTTAACCGCAATTCGCATCAGCTCCGGAAGTTCGGAGCGCGTTTCGCGAGCATCGCGGTGACCCCTTCGACGAAGTCGGGGGCCTGCAGCAGTTCCGCCTGGCCCGCCTTCTCGCGGTCGAGTGATGCGTCCAGAGCTGTGAGCGTCGCTGCGGTGAGTGCCCGCTTGGTGAGTTCGATGGCCCGCCTCGGACCACGAGCGAGCCGGGCCGCCACGGCATCGACGTGCGCGGCGAGTTCGTCCGGAGGGAGGACGCCCGCGATCAGGCCGTCCCGCTCCGCCTGCGCGGCGGGCAGGCGCTCTCCGAGGAGTGCCATCCGGGTGGCCCGTGCCCGGCCGATGGACGCCGCGATCAGCGCGCTGGAACCGCCGTCGGGCATCAACCCGATGTTGACGAACGCGAGGAGTAGATAGGCGTTCTCGGAGGCATACGTCAGGTCGGCCGTCAGCGCGATGGACGCCCCGACACCCGCGGCCGCCCCGTTCACCTGCGCGATGACCGGGACCGGCAWCTCGACGATGGCACGAACCACCCGGTTGGCGGAATCCATCACCACCTCCGCGGGCGCTTCCCGGCCCCCGGCCGCGGCGAGGTCCGCGCCCGTGCTGAAGGCCTTGCCCGCCCCCGCGATGATCACGACGCGAACCGAGGAGTCCGTGGCGGCTGCGGTGAGCACGTCGCCCAGTGCCGTCATGTGTGCCAGGTCGAGGGCATTCATCCGGTCGGGGCGGCCGATCGTGATCCGGAGGATCCCGGCCTCGTTGACGACGCGCAGCCCGTCGACCGCCGGGGCGGTCACGACACCGCTCCGATGCGCGAGTCGACCGTGCTCGCGAGCCGTCCGGTGATGATCGATTCCGCCTCCGTGACCATCCGGGTCACGAGTTCGCGCACGGTCGGGATGTCGTCGATCAGGCCCTGGCTCTGTCCAGCGGTCCAGATTCCGGCGTCGAGATCGCCCCTTTCGAACACCGTGCGTCCCCGGGCTCCGGCGACGAGATGCTGGATGTCGGCGAATTCGCAGCCACGGGATTCGATGTCGACCACCTCGGTGCTGACCGCGTTGGTCGCGACGCGGGCGGTGTTGCGAAGGGAGCGGAAGATGAGTTCGGTGTCGCGTTCGGTGTTGGCGACGATCTGTTCCTTGACGGCGTGTGCCACCGGGGATTCGACCGTGCACATGAATCGGGTGCCCATGTTCACGCCGTCGGCGCCGAGTGCGAGTGCTGCGACGAGACCACGCGCGTCCGCGATACCACCGGACGCGATCAGGGGGATCGTGAGCTTTCGGGCGGCCGCCGGGATCAGGATCAGGCCCGCGACGTCGTCCTCACCCGGGTGCCCTGCGCATTCGAAGCCGTCGATGCTGACCGCGTCGACACCCACCTGTTCCGCCTTCACCGCGTGCCGCACGCTCGTGCACTTGTGGATCACCTTGATCCCCGCGTCCTTGAGGTGCGGGAGGTGGTCCACCGGATTGGAGCCGGCGGTCTCGACGATCCCGATTCCGGAATCGATGATCGCCTGGCGGTACTCGGCGTACGGCGGCGGGTTGATCGACGGGAGGATCGTCAGATTCACACCGAAGGGCTTGTCGGTGAGCTCCCGTGTGCGGGCGATCTCCGCAACGAGATCTTCGGGAGTCGGCTGGGTGAGCGCGGTGAGAAATCCGAGCGCCCCCGAATCGGCCACGGCCGCTACGAGTTCGGCACGGCCGACCCACATCATGCCGCCCTGGACGATCGGATGCTCGACACCGAAGGCCTCGGTGAATTTCGTCCTCATCTCAGTTCACCTCTTCGAACGTGCCGCCTGCGGCGGCCTTGTCCAGCAGTAGTTGGGGTGGAAGGAATCGGTCGCCGTACCGCGCGGCCAGCAGCTGCGCCCGGGAGACGAATCCCTGGATCCCGCCCGGGTATTGGTCGATGTAGCGGGCCACGCCACCGGTCCAGCCGGGGTACCCGATGCCGAGAATGGAACCGACATTGGCGTCGGTGGTCGACTCGAGCACCCCCTCTTCCAGACATCGGACCGTCTCGACGGCCTCGATGAAGAGCATCCGCTCCTTGATGTCCTCGAACGGGATCTCGGTGTGCGCACCGTCGCGCCGGAATGTCTCGAGCCCGGACCACAATCCGACGCGCTTACCGTCCGCGTACTCGTAGAAGCCGGCGCCTGTGGAGCGACCCTTGCGGCCGAACTCGTCGATCAGCGCCGGGTCCAGATTCGGATTCCGGACCTGGATCTCCTCGATCAACCCGACCGCCAGGTCGATGGGCTTGGTGCCGTGGAGGGCACCGTTGCTCTTGCCCCGTCCGCGAGGGGTTCTGATCGCGTCGAAGATCAATGCCTGCCCGCTCTGCCGGGTTGCACTCATGTTCCAGCTACCTCCGATAGTTCGAAATGTGAGATCCAGGAGCGCACGACCGTCAGGAGACCGCGGACACATGCGAATTTCGGTTAACTTATTCCGCCTGTTCCTCACGTGTCAATACCCCCACAACACCTTGGCGGCCGGATTCACCGGCATTTTCCGAGAATGCGGCGTGACGATTTCTCCGAACGCAACCCTCAGCCGACCAGACGATGCGAAAGTCTCGGTTAAGATGATCGACAGTTAAACTGGCAGATGACTGCCGATTACTGGAGGTGACCGTGGCTCGGACCAGCACGACGGCCGGTGCCGCCACCGAGCGGCCGATCCGCCGTCGCCCGAAGAACCGCAAGGCCCAGATCGCGAACGTCGCTGCCGAGGCCTTCAGCGAGCGCGGCTACCACGCGGTCGGCGTCGACGAGATCGCGGCCACCATCGGGATCTCCGGCCCCGCCCTCTACCGGCACTACCCCAACAAGTACGCCCTGCTCGTACACGCCGCCACCACGACGGCCGACGCTCTGCAGGCAGCCGCGGACGGCGCGCTCGAGGGGATGGCCGAACGCGAGCCCGGAGACCGCCTCGACCATCTGATCTCCGCGCTCGTCGCGAATACCATCGAGAACCGCAAGGTCGCCGGGCTCTACCGCTGGGAGGGCCGGTACCTCGAGGCCGAGGATCGCACGCGAATCCGCGACGTCTTCGTTCACGTCACCCAGTGCGTGGCGGGCCCCCTGCGGGAACTGCGCCCCGAACTCACGTCCGTCGACGCCACGACACTGGGGGCGTCGACACTGAGCGTGATGGGAAGCATCAGCGCACACCGCACCACCCTCGCGACGCGCCGGCTCGGCGCGCTACTCGAGTCGGCGTGCGAATCGATCCTGCACGCGACACTGCCTCCCGCCGTCCCGGCCGACGGCAGGAACGCGGGCACAGGTGCGGTACGCGGCCTGGCGGTGACGTCCAAGCGCGAGTTGCTGATCAACGAGGCCGTGAAGATATTCGACCGGCACGGCTATCACGACTCGAGCATCGAAGAAATCGGCGCCGCGGCCGGCATCAACGCGTCGAGCGTGTACCGCCACTTCCCCAGCAAGGCCGACCTTCTCGCGGCGGTGTTCTACCGCGCGTCCGACCGGCTGGCTGTGGCTACCTCGGCGGCGCTGTCCACCGCCACCGGCCCCGAGGATGCACTCCGCACACTCGCGGAGTCCTATCTGGAACTCGCCTTCCGGAACCCGGAAGTGCTGTCGGTGTACTTCGCGGAGATCGGGAATCTCCCGAAGAACGAGCGGACCAATCTCCGCAACGTGCAGCGCCTGCACGTCGAGGAGTGGGTCCACCTGGTGACCACCGTGCGCTCCGAACTCTCGGCTCCGGAGGCACGGTTCCTGGTTCACGCGGCGCTGGGTTTGGTTCTCGATATCGGCCGACTGGTCCACTTCGACACCCGCGAGGAGTCGCGTGCGCGTCTCCACACCCTGATGACGGCGGTACTACTGGGCCACTGAGGCCGTGTCCCTGGACGAGTCACCCAGGGGCACAGCCGTCATGCGACCTGTCGACGGGCTCCACGGTGATTGTCGCTGTCCGCGCCCAGATCCCGGGGACGGTAGCCGACCGGGTATCCGGGATAGCTCCGGTTGTGCCGATCCCGRGCGGCCTTGGACTCCCGCCGCGGCGGCAGGAAGCGCACGAACCTCGCACGGGTCCGCAGCGCACGGCGGGACGCGTTCTGCAGCCAGATCGGGGCGGCGGGAAACCCGAACGCCGACAGCATCATCGGGTCGAGGAGGGCGTAGACCCCCTGAGCGACGAGCGGCCGGAGAGGCGCCGGAAACCAGGAACAGAACAGCTTCAGCGTGTAGGTGCCGACGCGATGGTTGTCGTCGGTGTACCGGAAATGCTTCCGCTCGTAGTCCACCTTGAACCGGTAGAAGTCCTCGAAATGCTCGGGAATGTTCTTGATTCCCATTCGGATTCCCACCTGGCGGTAGAAATGGAAACACGCGAGACGCTCGTTCGGGGTCAGCCGCCGCCACCCGAAGCGGTCGATCCAGTCGATCGGCTCGTAGATGAAGGTGGTCAGCACGTACAGCATGTCGTCGTTGTCGATGTCGTACTTGCCGTGCATGCGGTTCACGACGCGCAGCGATTCGACGCCGCGCTCGGAGTCGTAGCCGTGTTCGACGAGTTCGGCCATCAGCAGCGCGGTGTCGTCGTACCGCTTCTGTGGCCGTTTCTCGAACTCACCGGTGCGTTGCAGCAGTTCCGAAATGGTGGGGACGCAGTACGTCCGGAACAGCGCGAACTCGAGGGATCGCTGGTAGTCCCACGGAAATTCGTAGCCGGCCGTGATGCGATGGATTTCCTGGTGATCCCGAATCGGGTCGAGTTCCTCGATGCGGCGCCGCCAGCCGTGCCTGCCCCGCGGAACCTCGCCCGGCGCGCCGGTGTCGGCACGCTTGGTCTTCATCAGCATGTGAATACCCTCCTGCCGTGTGATCAGCGTCCGTGCCGGTTCTTCAACATCCAGGCCGAGATCTTCATGTCCCGCGACTTGCGCTGCATGGTGAGCAGGTTCAGCGGAGCCGCGAACTTCTGCCTGGCGATGGATTTGACCCGGCTGAATTCACGCAGACCGTCGGCGCCGTGGATGCGGCCGAAGCCCGAATCTCCGACACCCCCGAACGGCAGCGCCGCCACACCGGCGAACCCGAGCACCGAACCGATCGTCACGACTCCGGTCCTGAGCTTCTCGGCAGCCTGCATCGCCTTCGTCGCATCCTTGGTGAAGATGGATGCGCCGAGCCCGAACGTGGTGCCGTTGGCCTTCGTGACCGCTTCGTCGAGGCTGGCGACCTTGTTGATGACGACCGTGGGTCCGAACGTCTCCTCGCGGATCGCGGTGCTGTCCTCGGGAACGCCGGTCAGCACGATCGGCCCGACGTAGCCGTCCTTGATGGAGTCCAGTCCGCCGACCACCGCGGATCCGCCCTTGTCGAGTGCGTCCTGGACGTGGCCGCGGACGACGTCGGACTGGCCGGCCATCGTCATCGGACCGTAGGCGGCGTCCCGGGGGCCGGGGTGCAGGACCTTCGACTTCTCGGCGACCAGTCGGACGAACTCGTCGTACACCGAGTCGACGACGTAGATGCGCTCGACGCCGGCGCACGTCTGTCCGGCGTTGCCCATCGCGCCGAACACCGCGAAGCCGGCCGCCTCGTCGAGATTCGCGTCGGCGTCGACGAGCATGGCGTCCTTGCCGCCCGCCTCGACGACGAGGGGGGTGAGCGTTTCGGCGCACGCGGCCATGACGCGCTTGCCGGTGGYGGCAGATCCGGTGAAGGCGATCTTGTCGACCCCGGCCGAGACGAGAGCCGCGCCGGTCGACCCGTCTCCGGTGACCACCTGCAGCACGGGTTGGTTGGGAACGAGCGTCTTCCACTTGTCGGCGAGCCACACCGCGACCCCGGGGGTCAGCTCGCTGGGTTTGAAGACGACAGTGTTGCCCGCCGCCAGCGCATAGGAGATCGACCCCATCGGCGTGTACACGGGGTAGTTCCACGGCCCGATGACACCGACCACACCCATCGGCTCGTATCCGACACTGCTGGCCTGGTTCGCGCTGACCAGGCCCGACGGCACCTTGCGCCGCTTCAGGACCTTGCCCGCGTTCTTCGCGGCCCAGTCGAGGTGTTCGACGGCGAGCATCACTTCGAGGAGCGCGTCGTCGTACGGCTTACCGGTTTCGGCGGCGACGAGTGCGGCGAGCTGCTCACCGTCTCGCGCGACGGACTTCTTCCAGTCGAGGAGCCATTGCTTGCGGCCGTCGAATCCGAGAGCGTTCCACCACTGAGCGGCCGCTCGGGCCGCGTCGACGGCCTCGCGCACCTCCTGCTCCCCCTGGATCGGGTACTCGGCCAGGACGTTGCCGTTGCGCGGGTCCAGGGACGCGAACGTCTTCGGCGCCTGCTCCGTCGAGGCCGCGGGCTGCGCGCCGGCCGTCGTCTCGGTCGTCTCCGCCTGCTGTGGCATGGTCTGTCCTCCCTCGAGATCACATCAAATATATGTGATGTGATGTAATGTAGTGGACATCACAGTATGCGGCAGACCCCATCGCGGCAAGCCCCACACAGTCACCTCCGGCCGACCGATTCGCCGGCCGAATCAACCTCGAGGAGTCCCCCGGACATGAGCGTCGAATTCACCAGTGAACAAAAGGACTTCGCGTCGGCGATCGCCGATTTCTGCAAGCGCGAGAGCGGCACCCGCGAGCAGCGCGACAGGCTGACGAATCACGGCGAGCACAACCACAATCAGGACGTCTACGAGAAGATGGCCAAGCTGGGCTGGCTGGGCATCACCATTCCCGAGGAGTACGACGGATCGGCCGCCAGCCACGTCGACATGTGCATCCTGCTCGAGGAGGCCGCCAAGGGCATGGCCCCCATCGGCGGCATCGGTCCCACCCTGATCACGGGCGGCGCCTACGCGAAGTTCGGGACCGACGCACAGAAGGACATCGTGCTGCGCGGCATCGTGGCCGGCCGATCACAGTCCATCTCGATGTCCGAGCCGGAAGCCGGTTCCGACGTCGGCAACCTCAGCACCCGCGCGGAGAAGACCGCCGACGGCTGGGTGATCAACGGTCAGAAGACGTGGTGCTCCAACGCACACTTCGCCGACAACATCCTGCTCGTGGCCCGCACCGGGCGCGGCGACGGCAAGCACGAAGGCCTCACGATGTTCCACGTCCCCGCGGATACCGCCGGGCTGAAGATCAGCGGCATCRACACGATGGGCGGCAAGGAGGTCAACGATCTCTACTTCACCGATTGCGTCCTGCCCGAGGACGCGGTGGTGGGCGAGGTCGGCAACGGCTGGCGCCAGCTGATGACCGGCCTGAACTTCGAACGCCTGATCCTCGCCGCCATGATGCTCGGCACCGCGCAGCGCGCGTTCGCCGACACCCTCGACTTCGTCACCCAGCGCAAGCAGTTCGGGCGGCCCGTCGGATCGTTCCAGGCGCTGCGCCACCGCATCGCCGATCTCGCGACCGAGATCGAGTGCTGCAAGCTGCTCGTCTACAGCGTCGCCAAGGACGTCGACGCGAACCCGGACAAGATGCTGGCCCGCGAGGCGTCGATGGCCAAACTGAAGGTCACGGAGACGGCGAAGAAGGTCGCGCTCGAGGGCATGCAGATGATGGGCGGGTACGGCTACGCCACCGAGTTCGACATGGAGAAGCACGTCCGCTCCACCATCGTGTCGACCATCTACGGCGGTACCAACGAGATTCAGCGCGACATCATCGGCAAGACCTACGGCTTGTAATCATCCCCTGCGGTTTATGCTGGTTTGCCGCATCGAAGGAGTTCTCCATGGCATCGCCCTCCGTGTCACGATCCCCAGCGGGCCGCACCCTGCGCCGTCGACCCCAGCTGTCGGACGACGTCGCCGTGCACGTCCGTAACCTGATCATGTCCGGGGGCGTTCGCCCGGGTGACTTCATCCGCCTCGACGAGACCGCGGCGGACCTGGGGGTCAGCGTCACACCTGTCCGTGAGGCGCTCCTGACCCTGCGGGGCGAGGGACTCGTCGAACTGGTTCCCCACCGCGGGTACGTCGTCGCCCCGCTCAGCCGGGACGACATCCACGACCTCTTCTGGCTGCAGGGGCAGATCGCCGAGGAACTCGCGGTCCGCGCGACACGGTCGGCCACCCCGGAGGCCGTGGAAGAGCTGACCGCGATCAACGAGAAACTGCGGCGCGCCGTCGAGGACGGCGACGCCGACCGCATCGAGGACCTCGAGTTCTCGTTCCACCGGGTCATCAACCGGCTTGCCGACGCGAGCAAGCTGTCGTGGTTCCTGCTCAGCGCCACCCGATACACCCCGGTGCAGTTCTATTCGTCCGATCCGGCCTGGGGCGAGTCGGCGGTCGACAGCCATCGCCGTCTCATCGCCGCCCTCGCCGACGGGAAGACCGACGTGGTGGGTGCCGAGAACAAGGCCCACTTCATCGACGGCGCCCAGCGGCTGGTCGCGCATCTCGACGAGGTCGGCATCTGGGACTGACCGGCACCACCGGTCCCCGGCGCCGGGTCAGCACGGTGCGGGGTTGCGATCTCCGTACGTGGGGTCCAGCGCCCGCTGGATGATGTACACGGCCCGCGGATCGGTGGTCAGCTGATTGTGTTCGGCCGTGTTCGCGTCGCAGCCGTCCTGGAGCCAGATGTTGTGCACGACGGCCCCCGGACCGGCCGTCAGGAACGTGTTCTCCGGCGGGGTCGACACGGTATCGCTGCGACTCGCGACCACCGTGTACTCGATGCCCGGGTCGGTGTCGCCGCCCGCGTTGAGGAGCTGAAGGAAGGGCGAGCCCACCATCTGCTGGATGTAGGACGGTCCGACCGCGACACCGGCGAGCGTCGTGACCGGCACACCCAGTGCCTGCGCGATCGCGCCGAGCGATTGGACGTCCCCGAAGCTGGTGCCGTGGTTGGTGGCGCCGAGCGTGACGAGCGAGTGCACCTTGTTCAGCGCCGGGTTCGTGCGGTCCGCGCCGCCGTCGAACCGCAGGTACTGGCGGGACACCGTGCCACCGAGCGAATGCCCGATCATGTCGACCTGCGAAGCGCCGGTGGTGGTGCGGACCTGATCGACGAAGCCGGCGAGCTGCTGAGCGGACTCCGCGATGTCGGCGCCGCCGAACATGCGCATCATGTTGCCCTCGGTCAGACCGGCGGCCTGTCCGTAGTTGAGGGCGAAGACGCAGTAGCCCTCCGCGTGGAGCGCCAGAGCGAGGTCCTTCCACGTTCCCACCATGCCCGTCCAGGTGCCGTGCACCAGCACGACGGGACGCGGATGTGCCGCGGATGGCTTACAGCTCCAGTCGTTCGCCCCTGGAAGCACGGACGGATCGACCACGGGCGCGGGTTCCGCTTCCACGGGATCCGCTGCCGCTGGTGCCGCGCCGCCCAGCATCACAATGCCTGCCAGCACGAACATCAGAGCCCTACTGGCCGACGATATACGCATATTCCTCGTATCCTGAGTGAGCGGAAATAGACTTCAGGTTACGTTAGCCAACCGTCCATCAAAGTCTCAACTCGAGATCGAGACTCTGGGGGTGATAACCCACCTGGTTCGTATTCGGCCGATCGAACACGGTCCTCCCGGCCATCCGGGAGGCTCATGGAAACGAACCACCAACGACACACGATAGTCGGGAAGAGAAAGCTACTGCCGATCGAGTGAGTGGGGCGATTATGTACTTCTCCGTAGGACAGCGGAACGGCGACGATTCCGGAGAGCATTCTGACGCCTCGGCGCAGCAGGCACTCGACGGTCTGCGCGCGGAACTCGACGCAGTCGACGCGACCCTTCTCGACGCGGTCCGGCAGCGCTTGGAGGTGTGCCTGCGCATCGGCGAACTGAAGCGACGCGAGCACATCGCCATGATGCAGCCCGGCCGGATCCACATCGTCCACGAACGGGCGCGACAGTACGCGGACAGCCACTCACTGTCCCCGGAGTTCTTCGACTCGCTCTACGACCTTCTCATCGCCGAGACCTGCAGGCTCGAGGACCTCGTGATCAACGCGGAGCCCGCCGACGAGGGGCTCTACCACAACGGACACCACGACCACCGTGACAACCACCACGTTCGTCACAGTTCCGTGCCCTCTGCGAATGTCGAGTCGTGATGAGTACCCGGACGCTCCTGGTCGACAACTACGATTCCTTCACCTACAACCTGTTCACCCTCCTGGCCGAGGTGAACGGTGAACCCCCCACGGTCGTGCACAACGATGTGGAGTGGGATTCGATCCCCTGGTCCGACTTCGACAACATCGTCATCTCCCCCGGCCCCGGACGCCCGGAGCGGCAACGGGACTTCGGCATCAGTGCGCGCGTCATCACGGAGACCGCACTCCCCGTCCTCGGCGTGTGCCTCGGCCATCAGGGGTTGTGCCAGCTGTTCGGGGGCAGTGTGGTTCTCGCACCCGAACCGATGCACGGCCGGGTGTCCCTCGTCGAACACAACGGTTCCGAACTCTTCGCGGGCATTCCGTCACCGTTTCCGACGGTCCGCTACCACTCGCTGATCGTCGAGGATCTCCCCGACGACCTCGAGGCCACCGCCTGGACCGCCGACGGCCTGCTGATGGGTGTCCGTCACCGCACTCGTCCGCTGTGGGGCGTCCAGTTCCACCCCGAGTCGATCAGCACCGCCTTCGGTCACGAACTGCTCGCGAACTTCCGCGATCTCACGCAGACGCATTCCGGGACACCCACGCACGGTTCCATGCTCAGAATCCCGATTCCCCACGCGCCGTACGTGGTCCAGCAGGTGCGCGTCGACCACGAAGTCGATCCCCGCACCACATTCGAGGATCTCTTCGCGTCCGGGCCCAACGCGTTCTGGCTGGACGGGACGTCGGCATCGGAACCGAATTCGCGGTTCACCATCATGGGCAATTGCTCCGGCCCACGCGCCGAATACATCACGTACGACGTCAGCGAAGCGATCGTCCGGATCACTCGCGAGGGGTTGCCGGTCGAACAGGTACATGCACCGTTCTTCGACTACCTCGAGCGGCAACTGCAGGCCCGGTCGGTGCCCGGCCTCCCGGGTGTGCCGTTCGGCCTCGGCTACGTGGGGTACCTCGGCTACGAACTGAAGGCCGAGACCGGCGGCACGGCGGCCCACAAGTCGCCCACCCCGGACGCCGCGCTGGTGTTCGCGGACCGCGCCGTCGTCATCGACCATTCCGGCGAGCGCACCTACGCGCTGTGCCTGAGTGATCACCAGGACGATCCGGAGTTGCGCCGCTGGCTCGACGAGATGGAGGTGGCGCTGCATCGGCTGGCCGAGCCGGACAACCCGCCGACCGCAGTGTCGCCGATCCGGAAGCCGGAGTCCGCCGAGCTCGCCCTGCGCCACGAGCACGACAAGTACCTCGAACACATCGCGACCTCGCTCGGCGAGATCCGGACCGGCGAGTCCTACGAGGTGTGCCTGACCAACATGGCGACGGTGGACCAGTCGATCGATCCCCTGCACACGTTCGAGTTGCTGCGCTCCATCAGCCCCACCCCGTACAGCGCGTACCTCCAGTTCGCCGGACTGTCCGTTCTCAGCGCCTCCCCCGAACGGTTCCTCAGGATCGGCGCGGACCGGGTGGTGGAGTCCAAACCCATCAAGGGGACGCGGCCACGCGGCGCGACCCCCGCCAAGGACGCGGCGCTGCGGCAGGACCTGCTCGACAGCGAGAAGGACCGCGCCGAGAACCTCATGATCGTCGATCTGACCCGCAACGATCTGGCCCGGGTGTGCGTTCCCGGATCCGTGCACGTTCCCAAGCTCTTCGACGTCGAGACGTACGCGGCCGTGCATCAACTCGTGTCGACCGTGCGCGGGACCCTCAGCGCGGATGCCTCCGTCGTCGAGTGCGTTCGCGCCGCCTTCCCGGGCGGATCGATGACGGGCGCCCCGAAGATCCGGACCATGGAGATCATCGACCGGCTCGAGTCCGGGCCGCGCGGTGTGTATTCCGGGTCGATCGGCTACTTCTCACTGACGGGGACGGCCGACCTGTCGATCGTCATCCGCACCATCGTCGCCACGGACACCGAGGTGACGTTCGGCATCGGCGGCGCGATCACCGCCCTCTCCGACCCGGAGGAGGAATTCGACGAGGCGATGGTCAAGGCCGCCACCATGTTGCGAGCACTGACCGTGACGGCAGACCGGCCGAACGAGATCGGGCCGTGAACGTCCCGGCCGCATCCACCCGGACCGTCGCGCTGATCGGCGGCTCCGGCGATGTCGGCCGGATGATGGCGGCTCGGCTGCGTGCCGACGGAAACACGGTGCGCACCATCGACATCCGCTTCACCGACCGGTCCGACCCGGATCAGGTGAAGGGGGACGTCACCGAACCGTCGCCGGAGCTGCGGGCGGTGGTGCACGCCGCCGATGCGGTGATCCTCGCGATCCCCGAAAGCGTCGCGCTGGAGGCGATTCCGTTCGTCGTCGCGGAGCTACCCGAACACGCCCTGCTGGTCGACACACTGTCCGTGAAGTCCCGATTCGTCGCCGCCCTGCGTGACAGCGCGTTGCGCAACGGCGCGGTGGGCATCAACCCGATGTTCGCGCCTTCCCTCGGACCGGAGGGCCGCCCCGTCGCGGCGGTGACCTACCGGGACAGCGATGAGGTCGAATGGTTCCTGTCGGTGCTGTCCGGCTGGGGGTCGTCGGTGGTCCGCCTGGACGCCGAACACCACGACCGGCTCACGGCAGCGACCCAGGCACTGACCCACGCCGGCGTCCTCGCGTTCGGCCTCGCGCTCGCGGACCTCGGTGTCGACGGCGCCGAACTCACCGCGGTGGGGACCCCTCCCCATCTCGTGTCGCTCGCACTCCTCGCGCGGGTCGGCGGAGGTGTCCCGGAGGTCTACCGGGACATCCAGGCGGGCAATCCG
>NZ_JBFUGT010000042.1:0-42481 GCF_056402775.1 Rhodococcus sp. P3_B8 | reverse complement strand
CTGCGAAGAGTCGGCCGACGCCGTCGAACTGGTCCTGCGCGTCGGGCTCGAGGCAGCGCAGAACCGCCTGCATTAGGCGCTTCGCGCCCGTGCGCCAATCTGGTTGTCCCAGCTACCAAAAAGGCGCACGGGCGCGGAGCGCCTAGTGGACCAGATTCGCCGACGTGGCGCGGCGGAGTTTGCCCGACGACGTCTTGGGGATGCTGCCGGGGCCGAGCACTGCGACGGTGCGGGGTCGTACTCCGACCTCGGAGAACACGGCGTGCACGACCTCGTGCTCGATGCGCTTGACCACTTCGGGGTCCTGGTAGTCGTTGGTCTCCACCGCGACGGCGAAACTTTCCCGCTTCTGCCCCGCGTCGAGGCGGACGGCCACCGCGTTGCCGGGACGCACGCCGGCGACGGTGCCCGCAGCCCGCTCGATGTCCGTCGGGTAGATGTTGCGGCCACCCATGATGATGACGTCCTTGACGCGACCGCACACGACGACGAGGCCCTCTTCGGTGAAGTAGCCGACGTCGCCGGTGTTCAGCCAGCCGTCCGCGTCCTGGGCGGGCTTGTGGCCGTCGACCGTGATGTATCCGGGGGTGACCGCCTTGCCGCGGACTTCGATGATGCCGACACCGCGGGTCGGGAGCAGCTCACCCTCGCTGTCGACGACGCGTCCCTCGAGGTTCGGCACCATCTTTCCGAGGGTGGCGAGGGCACGCGCGTTCGGCTTGCTCGACGGGACGGCGCGCTGCATGGCCTCGAGGAGATCCGGGTCGACGAGGTCGAGGACCTGGCCCTGATCCGGATCCGGGATGGAGACGGCGAGGGTGGTCTCGGCCATGCCGTAGACGGGGGCGAGTGCCGACGGGTTCAGGCCGAAGCGGGCGCCCGCCTCGGCGAGCTTGTTCATCGTCTCGGGGTCGACGGGCTCGGCACCGTTCCACATGTACCGGACGGTGCTGAGGTCGACGGCGCCGTCCTCCGCCTGCTTGAGGCGGCGGGCGAGCAAGGAGTACGCGAAGTTGGGGGCGGCCGTCACGGTGCCCTTGTACTTGCCCATCAGCTCCGCCCACAGCAGCGGCGTGCGGAGGAAGTCCATCGGGGTGATGCTCACGACCTCCGCGCCGACCTGCATCGGCACGCTGAGGAACCCGACCATCCCCATGTCGTGGAACAGGGGCAGCCAGCTGATCATCACGTCGTCCTCGATGGAGAACTTGATGCGGTCGATCATGGCGTAGGCGTTGGTGTAGAAGTTCTCGTGCGTGATCTGCACGGCCTTGGGCGAACCGGTGGAACCGGACGTGAGCTGCTGCAGTGCGATGTCGCTCTCGAACGTCTCGACAGGGTCGATCTCCGTGCCCGCGTTCAGCTCGGCCACCGTCACCACGGTGATGCCGCGCTCCTCCAACAGCGGCTTGGCGGCGTCGAACGGCGCACCGAGGATGACGGCCTTCGCCTGAATCATGTTGATGACGGTCTCGGTGTCCTTGGCCCACACGGCCAGGTCGGTGCGCGGCGTCGGCTGATGCAACATGGTGACGGACGCGCCCCGCATCCAGGTGCCCTGGCAGGAGGGTGCGATGTCGACGGGCTGACCGGCGAGGATGCCGATGGCGTCGCCGTGGCCGATACCCGCTTCGGCGAGCGCGCCCGCCATGCGGCGCGCGGCCTTGTGGATCTCGCCCCACGGCTGCCGCAGCGGCGCGTCGGGCTCACCCGTGTTGAGTCCACGGGTGCTGCTCGCCGCGGTCGCGTACATCTCGTCGGTGAACTTGCTCACAGTCTTCCTCCTGCACATACGGGTGTCCGAACGCAGAAACGGTGAACTCCGGAGCGCCCCGACGACTCACCCATATAAATCCCTCACCGGCCTCCGATCGTTACTCCTCCCTGGATGTGACTGTGCTGCGCGTTCGTGTTCGGCACCCGAGTAACCTGGTATGCGGCCACACGGCCTTCCTACACGCATCCCGTCCCCCGAGAGGTTCTTCGTTGACTACCCCGTCCGACTCGGCCGACACCATTCCAGCCGAGGCGGCGCCTGTCGCCACATCCGGCTCACCGGAAGTGAAATCCGAGGCATCCGCCTCACCGGTGGGGAAATCCGAGAAGGGTGTCCGGGCGGAGGCGTCGCGTCGCCGCACGTTCGCCGTGATCTCGCATCCCGACGCCGGTAAGTCGACGCTGACGGAGGCTCTCGCGCTCCACGCGAAGGTCATCTCCGAAGCGGGCGCGGTCCACGGCAAGGCGGGCCGCAAGTCGACGGTGTCCGACTGGATGGAGATGGAGAAGGCCCGCGGCATCTCGGTCAGCTCCACCGCCCTGCAGTTCAACTACCGCTCCACCGAGGCGTCGGTGGACGAGCCCGTCGACAACGTGATCAACCTGGTGGACACTCCCGGTCACTCCGACTTCTCGGAAGACACGTACCGCGTTCTGACCGCGGTCGACGCCGCCGTCATGCTGATCGACGCCGCGAAGGGCCTCGAACCGCAGACGCTGAAGCTGTTCCAGGTGTGCCGTCACCGCGGAATCCCGGTGATCACCGTCATCAACAAATGGGACCGACCGGGCCAGACGCCGCTCGAGCTTCTGGACGAGATCCAGGAACGCATCGGGCTCACCCCCACTCCCCTGTACTGGCCCGTCGGGATCGCCGGCGACTTCCGGGGCCTGCTGCGGCGCGGCGAGGACGGTGCCCCGCGGGAGTACATCCGGTTCACGCGGACCGCGGGTGGCGCGAAGATCGCCCCCGAAGAGGTCATGGATGCCGACGCCGCCCTCGCGAAGGAGGGCTCCGAATGGGAGACCGCCGCGGAGGAGAGCGAGCTGCTGTCGGCCACCGGTCAGGACCATGACCAGGAGCTGTTCCTCGGTGGCCAGACGTCGCCGGTGATCTTCGCGTCGGCGATGCTCAACTTCGGTGTCCGCCAGATCCTCGACACGCTGGTCGAGCTGGCGCCGCCGCCGCGCGCCCGGGAGGACGTCGCCGGCACCCCTCGCGAGGTCACCGACCCGTTCAGCGCGGTCGTCTTCAAGGTCCAGGCCGGCATGGACACCGCGCACCGCGACCGGCTGGCGTTCATGCGCATCGTGTCGGGTGTGTTCGAGCGCGGCATGGTGGTCACCCACGCCCAGACCGGCAAGCCGTTCACGACGAAGTACGCGCAGACCGTGTTCGGTCGCGAGCGTTCGACCGTGGAGTCGGCGTACCCCGGCGACGTGGTGGGACTGGTCAACGCCACCGCGCTCGCCCCCGGCCACACCCTGTTCTTCGAGAAGAAGGTGGAGTTCCCGCCGATCCCGTCGTTCGCGCCGGAGCACTTCTCCATCCTGCGGGCCGAGAGCGCGGGCAAGTACAAGCAGTTCCGGCGGGCCGTGGATCAGCTCGATTCCGAGGGTGTCGTGCAGATCCTCCGCAACGACCTGCGTGGCGACGCCTCCCCGGTCATGGCGGCCGTCGGCCCGATGCAGTTCGAGGTGGTCGCGGCGCGGATGAAGGCCGAGTTCAACGTCGAGGCCCGAATGGAACCCCTGGGCTACGCGTTGGCGCGGCGCACCGACGCCGAGTCGGCCGACGAGCTGAACCGTCAGCGCGGCGTCGAGGTGTTCACCCGCTCGGACGGGGTGATGCTGGCTCTGGTCAGCGACAAGTGGCGGCTGCAGTACATCCAGAAGGAGCTGCCCGACCTCACGCTCGAGCCGCTCGTGGCCGCCGCCGACTAGCGTCCCGAGGCGCTGACGTACGTTCGAAGCCTCGATCCATCGACGGGGTACGCACCCCGCCGATGGATCGAAGACACTACTGCGCCAGCACTTTCCGCCCCGCCGCCACGATCTGCTCCAATTCGTACCGGTGCTGGGCGCTGGCGTCGACGAGCGGCGCGCGCACCGAGCCGGCGTCGAGGCCGGTGAACGTCACGCCCGCCACCAGAGCGACCGCGTACCCGGGGGTGGTGTCGCGCAGCCGAACCAGCGGATGGAAGAACTCGCGGTTCAGCGAGTCGACCAGCTCGGTGTCGTCTTCCTCGAGCGCCCGGTAGTAGGCGAGAGACACATCGGGTGCGAATGCGAACGTCGCGGAGGAATAGAGCGTGACGCCGATGCTCCGGTAGGCCTGCTGCGAGACCTCGGCGGTCGGGAGGCCGTTGAAGAACTGGAATTCCTTGTCGCCGAGAGAATCACGCAGGGTACGCACGATTCGCGACGTCAGGTCGAGGTCGCCGACGCCGTCCTTGAATCCGACGACCTTCGGCAGTCGCGCGACCGCGAGAGCACTCTGCTCGGTGAACTGGCCGTTCGCGCGGTGGTACACGATGACCGGGAGGTCGCTCGCCTCCGACACCTGCGTCACGTACTCCACCAGGCCCTGGGCGCGCGCGCTCCTCCCTCTTCTGGACCAGCGTCTACGGAGATCTCATACTGTCTGCCACTGGTGTGGCGGGCGTGGGAGATGAACGTGTGTCACAGCTACCCGTATCACCGTGCGGCGGTGCGGGTTTGACCGTGTCCCACACCGACGCTTGTGGTGCAGGAACATGCCGTTTCGGAGTCACCCCCGACCGCGGTGTCAGGGTGGGCAGGCTGCGGCGGACCCGGCGATGCCGCGGCCTGCTCGGTGTCGGAGTGTTCTTGTCGCGACACTTGCGCACCGGCGCATGTTCGGCGACCCGGATCGCGGGCATCTGCCCACGCCGGCGGGTGGCCTTGTTTCTGCCGAGGAGCGCGCGTTTGGCCAGGTTCACCCCGGCGATGTGGTCCCGGTTGCCGCGTACCCGGCAGCATGCACACCACGCGGTGTGGTAGCCGCCGGGGCGCGCAAGTGGTTCGTCGCAGCTCGGACATTGCGCGGACGATCCCCGGGCGGGCACCGAAACCACCGCGATACCGACCTCGCCGGCGGTGTGCGCGAGGGCGTCGACCGCTTGGCGGCGGGCGGACTGCGCGGCCCGGTTGTTGTTGACCCGTCCGTGCCCGCGGGTCTCGAGGGTGGTGAGATCTTCCACCGCAATCAGCTGCGCCTGGGCGTCGACGGCGTAGTCGGTTGCCTGGCGGGCGAAGTGGAACGCCAGTTCCCGGTTGATCTTCCTTCGCTTGGCACCCACCGCCTCGCGGTGGGCGTCGAGGACGGCGATCTTCGCCTCCAGCTGGGCGCGGACCTCCGGTGGGGCGGTGGCGGCCAGCCGGGTCAACCGGGCCGCCTTGGCGTGCAGCAGTTGACCTTCGGTTTGCAGGCGCGCCAGTTTGACGCCGAGGCCGCGGTCGTCGTAGGTCCAGCCCCGGTAGTCCGACACCAGCCCCTCCGGGTGGTCGGCGGTGATGGCGGCGGCACCGAGGGTGCGCGGGGACCAGTCCACCCCGACCGCGACGGCGGCCGAGGCCAAGTCGTTCGCAGGGACGAGTTCGGTGGCCGCGCACCTCCACAACAGGCCCCGGTGGTCGAGGACCAGGGTCGGCAGATGCCAATCGATGATCGCCCTGCAGTGCAGGTGTGCGGGGATGGCGGCGCTGAGCCGGGCACTGCGCCACTGCGCCCGCCCGCCCGGTGTTGGGCTGGTGGGCAGCTTCACTGTCAATACCAGCTCGTCACCCGTGACGGCAAGCTGCGCGAGCTGCCGATCGGCGGCCGACAGTTGGGCCATCGCGCTCATCTGCGGCGGACCCTGGACGTCGGTGATACGCAACCGGCCGGCCGGTGCCCCGAGGCCGCGGCGGGCGCGGGCGATGAGCTGGCGTCGCACTCCCCGAACGAAACCCGACGGCACAAAGGCGCCCGACTCGGTCGGCGGCGCCAAAACCCCGGTGGCCGGGTCGAATCGGGCCGACAATGCCGTGATCGCGGTATCCCGATAGGCCAGGGTCCGCAGGGTCGCCAGCACTTGACCGGTCACCACCCTGCTCACCCGCGACGGCACATAGACCCCGTCCGGGTAGATCGGGTTCCAGCCGAGGCGGGCCGCGGCGACATGCCCCTGTGTGGGCAGCCTGCGGTCCTGGCGGTCCAGGCCGGCCGCGAGCACATCGAACGTCGCCGGATGCCACAGCTGCGACACCAACTCGCCACCGGCCGCGGCAATCAGGTCCAGCAACCACCCCACCCGGGTGTCGACGTCGTCGAGCCCGATCGGCTCACCGGAAGCGTCGTCGACCGCCATGTAGGCGCGGGTGGTGACGGCGAACTGCCGCGGTGCAATCGCTCCCAGCCCGGTCATGCCAGTCGACCAGGAACGTGGCGTAGCCGAACTGAACGGGTCTCGTCCAGTTGATGGCAGTAGTCGCCGGTGCCGTCGCATCCCGAGGTGTGAAGCGGCCAGGTGCTGTGATTGCCAGGGTCAACTCCCACGACCCGCAGGGCCGACAGTTCTCCGCCGGAGAGATCGTCCGCCGACGCCCCTCGGGCAAGGTCTTTCGCCGCACGTAAAGCGACGTCGCGGACCTTTAGCATCTCTGATTCGGTAAAGCGGCGGCGCTTTCCGGATTCGAGGACCCGGTAGACTCGCTCGCTCCGGATCAGGTCCGCATGTTCCTCTTCCACCTGCTTGGCCTCGCTCTTGGCGTGACGCCGCGCAGATCGCGCTGCATTCTGGGCGAGCAGTCCAGCGAACCAGTCGGGCATGGGTTCAGCACGGCTGAGCCAGCGTTGGGCCGTCTTGATGTCCAGCGGCCCAACAACATCGTGGGCGCGCATCGCGGCAGCCACTTTACGTACACCAAGGCCGAATTTTCTAGCYACCGCGACCGGGCATAATGCCCGATCAGCGAGCGCCTCCGTTTTCCGAGAAGACCCACGATCGCTCGAGATGCTCACCGGCCCTTTCCAACCAGTCGGCGGCGTCGTGGAGACCCCGTCGTTGATTCTGTTTCGACCACAGCGCCGAGAGGACCGGCCGGACAACGATGCCGGCACCGCCGTGACGTCATCCATCAACCCTCCCACCAGCGATCTGTCGCGCCTGTCTCGTAAGACCTCGACTGTAACGTCTGCCTCTGACATTTAGCCTCGGAGGGAGTCCGCAGGCGGGCCGAACGTCCGACCGGGACACCTGGTGATCCCTGGCTTTCTGAGTGGTCGTCTGCGGGCTCGGTGTCTGGTCGAGCGGTGTCCTTGTTCGGGAACTTGGAGCCGGCCGGTAGGCGTGGACTCCTGCTTGGAGAATGTCTGGGCCGTGGCCGCGATGGTCAGTCACCTGGTGAACAGGGAGGGATGTGGACCGAAAGGAGCAATGACGATGGCATGGACGTTGGGGATCGACGTGGCTGTCCGGGCGGAGCATCAGGCAACGCTCGCCCGCGATGGTGCCACGGTATGGCGTGGCCGGAAGTTCTGGACACGGCTGGCCGAGCTGGAACGGTTGTGGGCGGACTTGGACCTGCCCGATCCGGCCGAGCTGACCGTGGTGGTCGAGCCGACCCGGAACGGGTGGATCGTGTTGGCGGAGTGGTTCCGTCGCCACGGTGCACGCGTGGTGATGGTCCCGACCACTCACTCGGCCGACCTCCGTACGTACTACTCCGAGCACACCACCTTGCTGCACCCCGAAGGCCTGCAGGAGTACTCCGTTCAACGTCCGCGACCGGGATTCCATCGCCGTCAACGCCCCGACTGACCGTCGGTTGTGTTCCAGAATGGGCCGTACCGCACCAGGGGCCCGCCGACTCGCTGCGACGACTGGTCAAGCAGCGCTCCACGATGGTCAAGCGCCGGGTCGCGATCTATGCCTGGCTCGATGCGTTCACCGCAGATCCTTGAGCGTGCGCAGGAGGGCGTGCGGGCTCGAGCGCGGATAGTTGCACGTGTTTCGGGCCGTCGAGGTGTGCGGCCCGCAGGACCCTCCTGGTAGCTTTCAGGTCGAATCGAGCACACTGACGGGCTTTGCGCGGTACCCGTTTGGCCACGAGCAGGAAGCGACACGATGGAGAACGGCATTTCCACCAACGGATCGGGCAGCAACGGCTCCGCCGGCAAGAGTTCGGCGTCGGAGTCCCCCTTCGCCGAACCGAGCACGGGCGGGCTGACCGGCAGCAACAGCAGCGGCAACGGCAAGTCCACGGCCAGCTCCGCCGAGACGTTCACCTTCCCGCTGCCGACGCGCAGCTCGGGTTCGCACAGCTCCGAGGAGCCGGCCGAGGTCTCCGACACGACGGCGTCGCTCGAATCTCGTGGGCGCACCGTCATGCGACGCAACGCGATGGGAGTGGCAGCCGTGCGAGTCGCGGGCCGTCTTGCACACACCGAACTGCTAGAGGAGCACCTCGCGTCGGCGAGCAGTCACTCCGCCGATCCCACGGTGGACGCCGACGAACTGCTGGCGCTGCTCGGCGAGTACCTCGTCGCGGCCGGGTTCGAGCGCCCCGAGATCCACGCGAAGCTGAACGGCCAGTCGATCGTCGTCGACCTGCGCTCRCCGTCCGCGACCGCACGCTGACCCCCGCCGCCGGGCGCGGTCAGGGCCACAGCACCTCGCGGATCCACCGGCCGGACTCGCGGCGGTAGAGCTGGCGCACGTGCCTGCGCCCGGCGTCCGCCTGCCAGAACTCGACACTGTCGGGGACGATGCACCACGCCCGCCAGGTGCCCGACACGAAGTCGGGGTCGGCCTCGATGCGGGCCACCGCCGCCGCGACGGCGCGTTCGTATTCGGCGGGATCGTCCAGGACCTCGCTCTGACGGCTGGCGGCTGCCACGGCCCGCGCGGTGACCGACCGTTCGCGGAAGTCGCGGGCGGAGAGTGCCGGATCGCCTTCGACGACGGAACCGCGCACCCGCACCTGCCGACCCTGTTCGCGCCAGTAGAACGACAGTGCTGCAATGGCATTCGCGGATAGTTCACGGCCCTTCGGCGAGCGAGTGTCACCCGAGAACCAGAAGCCCTGCTCGGTGACGTCCTTGAGGAGCAGGAAACGTGCGTCCGGATTGCCGTCGGCATCGACGGTCGACAGCGCAGCCGCGTGCGGTTCCGGAACACCGGCCGCTGCGGCCTGCGTGATCCAGTCGAGAAACAGCGTGGTCGGCGCGTCCGGAAGAGTGTCGACGGGCGGGGGTGTCTCGCCGCCGAGTGCGGGCAGGGCGCGAATCCATGCGCGGGTGTCCGGAAACGACGAACGGTCGGGTGTGGTCGGCATGTGCCGACAGTAGCCGCGGCCCGGGTCTTCAGGCCGACGCGGCCGGATCCGTCGGCCCCACCAGCATCCAACGGTGACCGAACGGATCGATGAGTGTCGCGTTGCGGTGTCCGTGGCCCTCCGAGATCCACCGTTCCACCTTGCCGCCGGCGTCGCGGGCACCCGCCAGGACGGCATCGGGGTCGGCGACGGACAACATCAGACTCACGGACGTCGAACCCGATTCCGGCGCCGTCAGACCCATCTCTGGGAACTCCTCGGCGAGATAGATCATGCCGCTCGGCAACCGCAGTTCCGCATGACCGACCCGGCCGTCCTCCATGACGATCGGTTCACCCACCACCTCGGCGCCGAACACCTTGGAATACCACTCGATGGCCTCGCCACCCCGCCGCACCGTCAGATACGGCAGCGCGCCGGGAACGGGGACTTCCGGAGCCATCGTCACCTCCCAGTGTCCGCGGTGCGTCGAGTCCCAGTGTGCTCCCTCAGGCAGACGCCGGAGGTTGCAACATCGCCCACTTGTTGGACGTGAGCCGGAAACTCGGGAAATCGGAGAGCGCCGCAACCGATTCCCAGGTGCGTTCGTAGCCGGTGTGCGTGATCCGCCAGTTTCCGTCGGAGCACCGAAGATAACGATCGTGATAATAGGCAGACCCGCGCAGCAGCATGCCGTCCTCGGGAATCAGCGTGGTGTCCGCGAGAAACCACACCCCTACCGCGGTGTCACCGGTGACGGTGATCTCGGGCTGGCCGCACTGATGCTCGGTGATGACGTGGGTCCCGAGAGTGTTCTCGAGGAAGGACACGAATGAGTCACGGGAATCGAACGTGAGGTATTCGCTGTACGTCGCCGTGACGTCCGGGACCATCGTGTCGGCGAACTCCACCCACGACTTCGTATCGAGAGCACGTGAATAACGGTGCTTGAGCTGCTCGATCTGTTTGATTGCTTCGAGATCCATGACCCCCGCCTCCTGTGCAGCGAACATGCAAGCCCTGGACTGCAGATTAGTCGGATTATCTGCAGGTTCGCCTTGGTTTCCCCCGTTTTGCCCAGATCATGCATATTCAGGCCGTGATCCGGGACACGAAAAGGTTACGAAATGACTGCATGGCCTGGGCACCCGCACACCAGTCACACTACCTTAGGCTACCCTCACTTGGCGAGGGCCCGGGCGCGCCGGCCCCCGCGGGCCCGAGGGTTTCACATCTTCGAGCATCAGCATTCTAATTCCGTTGCTACACATAACATTCCGAAATCCGGTCGGGATTGCTGTGACCCCGAATCCACAGGTATCTCGTCCGGCGCTATCGTGGCGCTGACGTGGTCACACGAGAGGGGAATCCATGGATCCGACCCGCATACCGGTGATCGTCGGAGTCGGCGACATCCGCTCCGGCCGTGCAGGCGATCCGGCGGCCCCGCGTGAACCGCTCGACCTGATCACCGACGCCGCGCGTGCTGCTCTCGCCGACAGCGGCTCCGCGACCCTCGGCTCCCGGATCGACGCAATCCATGCGGTGAAGACCGTCAGCTGGTCGTACGACGATCTCCCCGGACTGCTGGCCGCCCGGTTGAATCTGCCGTCACGACGGTCGAGCAGGTCCCCGATCGGCGGCCACTGGCCCGCGGCGCTCCTCGACCGCATCGGCGCCGACATCGCCGCGGGCCGGTCGTCGGCAGCGCTCCTCGTCGGCGGTGAGGCGCAGGCGACCATGACGGCGCTCCGGAGGTCGGGCACCGATCCCGCGGCACTGGGCTGGGCGTCGGCGCCGGGCGGTCCCCCCGCCTTCGACCCGGCGGATCTCGGGAGCCCCGCGATGCAGCGTGCCGGCCTGATCGTTCCGACCCGGGTGTACCCGTTGTTCGAGAACCGGGTGGCGCACGAGTCGGGTGTCGGACCCGATCAGTCGCTGGCCGAGTCGGCCCGGATGTATTCGGCGTTCTCCGAACTGGCGGCGAAGAACCCGGCGTCGTGGACGTCCGAGGTGTATTCCGCGGAGGAGATCGCCACGGTGGGTCCAGGCAACCGGATGGTGTGCGAGCCGTACCCGTTGATGCTCAACGCCATGCCGTTCGTCGATCAGGCCGCCGCGACGCTGGTGTGCTCCCTGGCCGTTGCGCGCGAACACGGCGTTCCGGAGGACCGCACGGTGTACCTGTGGGGCGGCGCGGGAACCACCGATCCCGTGGATGTCCTGAGCCGCAACGGTTTCGGCACGTCCACGGCCATGACGGATGCAGTTCACCGGGCACTGTCGCGGGCCTCGATCGACGCCTCGGCACTCGACATCGTCGACGCGTACAGCTGCTTCCCAGTGGTGCCGAAGCTACTCACCCGCGCGCTCGGCCTGCCCGAAAGCATCGTGCCGAGCGTGACGGGCGGCCACTCCTTCTTCGGCGGTCCCCTCAACAGTTACACGCTGCACTCGATCGCCGAGGTCACCCGCCGACTGCGGGAAGGCGCGGGACCGGCCCTGGTCCACGGCAACGGCGGCTATCTGACGTACCAGCACGTGGTGTTGCTGGCGGGCGCCCCGCACCCGGGTGGATACGTCGGCGATCCGGCGCCGGTGCAGCTCCGGTCGGAGGCGCCGGAACTCGTCACCAGCTATGAAGGACGAGCCGACATCGTCACATCGACGGTGGAGTACGGGCGGGACGGCGCCCCGGCGACCGGCTTCGTCGTTGCGCACACCCCCGACGGCCGGCGCCTGGCCGGGCATACCGGCTCCGAGGAGGCGCTCGCACTGTCCGCGTTCGCACAGACCCCGGCGCGGTCGGTGATCGGGCGGACCGTTCACGTCACGGACCGCGACGGCATCCTGTCGGTGCGGTTCTGACGGGCCGGGGACACTAATCCAGCTCGGCGGCCAGCTCCATCCACTGTTCCTCGGTGGCTTCCTTCTCCGCGACGACCTGCTTGAGCTCGGTGTCGAGCTTCTGCAGCTTGTCCGGATCGGTGGCCGCCTCCGCCAGCTTCTCGTGCAGCTTCCGTTCGCGGTCGTCCAATTTCGCCACGGCCCGCTCGAGACGCGACAGTTCCTTGCGCGCGGCGCGTTCGGCAGCCCCGTCCCGCACCTGTTTGGGGGCCGACGCACCGGTTGCCGTCGACGCCACCGACGGCGCGCCGGTGTCGACCATCTTCGCCCGGCGACGCAGGTAGTCCTCGATCCCACCGGGCAGGTTGGTCAGCTTGCCGTCGCCGAACAACGCCCACGTGGAGTCACAGATGCGTTCGATCAGGTACCGGTCGTGGCTGATGACGACCATCGTGCCCGCCCAGCCGTCGAGAATGTCCTCGAGCTGCTGCAGCGTGTCGATGTCGAGGTCGTTGGTCGGCTCGTCGAGCAACAGTACGTTCGGCTCCGACATCAGCACACGGGTCAGCTGCAGCCGGCGACGCTCGCCACCGGACAGGTCACCGACCGGTGTCCGCTGCCGCGCAGGCGTGAAGCCCAGCCGTTCGGCGAGCTGCCCGGCCGATACCTCTTTGTCGCCCAACGTGATCCGCTCGGCGACGTCCTTGACGGCCTCGAGGACCCGCATGTTCGTCGGCAGATCGTCGAGTTCCTGACGGAGCCAGCCGATGTGCACCGTCTGCCCCTGGATGCGCTTGCCCGACGCCGGCGAGATCTCCCCGGCGAGCGTGCGCAGGAGCGTCGTCTTGCCGGAGCCGTTGACGCCGACCAGGCCGACCCGCTCCCCCGGCGCCAACCGCCACGTGAGGTCGTCGACGAGCACCCGGCCGTCCGGCGTCTCCAGGCGCGCATCCTCGAGTTCGATGACGACCTTGCCGAGCCGGCGCTGCGCGAACGACGCCAGCGCCACGTTGTCGCGGGGCGGTGGGACGTCCGCGATCAACGCCTCCGCGGCCTCGATCCGGTACTTCGGCTTGGACGTGCGGGCGGGGGCACCGCGCCGCAGCCAGGCCAATTCCTTGCGAGCGAGGTTGCGGCGACGTTCCTCGGACGCGTCGGCCTGCCGGGAGCGCTCCGCGCGGGCGAAGATCCAGTCGTTGTAGCCGCCCTCGTAGCTTTCGACCTTGCCGCCCACCACTTCCCACGTGCGGTTGGCGACGGTGTCGAGGAACCACCGGTCGTGAGTCACGACCACCAGCGCGCTGCGACGACTGACGAGATGTTCCGCCAGCCACTGCACACCCTCGACGTCGAGGTGGTTGGTCGGCTCGTCGAGCACCAGCAGGTCGAGGTCCTGGACGAGCGCGGCGGCCAGTGCGACGCGTCGCCGCTCACCACCGGACAGCCCGTCCACCGACACCTCGAGCCCCAGGTTGTCGATGCCGATGCCGGCCAGGATCGACCGGATGCGGGCGTCGCCCGCCCACTCGTGGTCGGCCACCCCGAGCGGTCCGAGCACCACGTCGCCCACGCTCGAACCGGGCGGCAGGACGCCGCGCTGGGTCACCACTGCCATGCGCAGGCCGCCGACCCGGCTGACTCGTCCGGAATCGGGCGCCTCCACGCCGGCCAGCACCTCGAGCATGGTGGTCTTGCCACCGCCGTTGAGGCCGACGACGCCGATGCGTTCGCCCTCCTGCACTCCGAGGGATACCGAATCGAGCAGCGGCTTGATGCCGAAGGACTTCGATACCTGCTCGAGATTGATCAGATTCGCCATCAGTGCGATCCCTCCGCCGCGTCGTTGATTATTCGGGCGCCCGGTACGGGTCCGCTGGCGACCCGCACCGTGCGACACACCCCCGCACCTGCGAGTTCTGCGCTGACCCGGACCGCGGCATCCGCTTCAGCACAAAGAAAGGCACAGGTCGGACCGGACCCGGAGACGATGCCGGCCAGTGCGCCCGCCGCGACCCCGGCTCGCAGCGTCCGCCGCAGGCCCGGATTCAGCGACAGCGCGGCCGACTGCAAGTCGTTGCCCAGCAACGGGGCCAGCGTCGCGGCGTCGCCCGTCGTGAGCGCGTGCATCAGGTCTTCGGGTCCGCCGAGTCGCGGCGGATTCCCGTCGGCACGCAACCGGTCCAGCTCCCGGAACACGGTCGGTGTGCTCAAGCCGCCCTTCGCGAGCGCGAGCACCCAGTGGAACGTGCTGCGGGAGAGCACCGGCAGAAGTCGCTCGCCGCGTCCCGTGCCGACCGCGGTGCCACCGTGGAGGGAGAACGGAACGTCGCTGCCGAGCTTCGCGGCGAACCCGTCGAGTTCCTCCCGCGACAGGTCGAGTTGCCACAGCGCGTTCAGCCCGACCAGCGTCGCCGCGGCGTCCGCGCTGCCGCCGGCCATGCCCCCGGCCACCGGGATGCCCTTGTCGATAGCGATCTCGACGTCCGGGCGCCGCCCCGACTCGGCCGCGAGCAGCTCGGCGGCCTGCCACACGAGGTTGCTGCTGTCGGTGGGCACGACGCGGGCGTCCTCACCGCGGACCGTCACCGACAGCGTCTCCGCGGGGACCACCGACACCGTGTCGCTGAGCGAGAGCGCTTGGAACACCGTGTTCAGCTCGTGATAGCCGTCGTCACGCAAGTCCCCGACGGCCAGATGCAGATTGACCTTGGACGGGGCCCTGACTACGACGGGGCGAGGAACGACGGAAAGCACAAGGGTAGAGCTTAGGCGCTCCCGGTACGGGTGCGGAAATGCGCACCATCACGCACTTTGCCACTCACCGCGTCACAGGTGCGGGCCGATCCGGGTGGTGAGGCTGCCGCCGCGGGCGAGGGGCAGACGGGTCCGCGCCGACCGGATGTCGCCGGTGACGTCCGCGGGCCGGTCGTCCGGGTACCGCAATTCACTCGTGACGGCCGCCGGGCCGTCCAGAACGTCGTGCGACACGGTGCCGACGCCAAGTTCCAGCTGGTGCCGGAGCAGCGGCAGGGCGCCGAGATCGGCGTTGGTGACCCCGACCCAGCGTCCCGCGCTCTCCCCCGCCCGGCCGATCTGCACCCGCTCACGCAGCAGCACCGTCGACGACTCGGTGAGGGACACCGTCGTCTCGACGCGATGCTCCGCGCCGCCCGCGATCACCGTGGGTTCGAGCGCGCAGTCGAGCACGGCGTCGTCCTCGACCTCCACCGACCACTGCGCCGTGGACAGCACACGACCCCGGCCGGGCAAGGCAAGGGACGCCGCGACGCTGCGCAGCGTCAGTCGGGCACCCGACAGCACCCGGACCGTGACGTCCCAGTGATCGCCGCCGAGCGGGGTCGCGGCGGTGCCGATCACGTGGACCGTGTCGCGGCCGGTGATCCGCGCCGCCAGTCCCCCGACCGCGGAGATCCGCGGACTGCGGTCGGGGGACGCGACGATCGTCAGTTCGGTGCGCACTACTGGTGCACGTCGGCGAGGGTGCGCACCTGCTCGCGCACCCACTCCAGCGCCGGCCCGGACGACGGATCCTCCGTCAACGAGATCAGCGCCGTGGGCCTGCCCTCGCGGACCTTCTCGGCGTCGCGGCGCATCACCCCGAGATCGGCTCCGACCATGGGCGCGAGGTCCGTCTTGTTGATCACGAGGAGATCCGAGAACGTCACACCGGGACCACCCTTGCGGGGAACCTTGTCACCACCGGCGACGTCGACGACGAAGATCTGCACGTCGATCAGGCCCGAGGAGAACGTCGCGGTGAGGTTGTCGCCGCCGGACTCCACCAGGATCAGATCGAGCGGCGGGTTGGCCGCGATCAGGTCGTCGATGGCGTCGAGGTTGGCGGTGATGTCGTCGCGGATCGCCGTGTGGGGGCACCCACCGGTCTGCACGGCGGCGATGCGCTCGTCCGGCAGCACGGCGTGGCGGCGCAAGAAGTCCGCGTCCTCGGTGGTGTAGATGTCGTTGGTGAGCACGGCCAGCGACAACTCCTCGCGCAGTTGCCTGCACAGCGCGGCGACGAGCGCCGTCTTGCCCGATCCGACGGGCCCGCCGATCCCGATCCGGACCGGCTCCCCCGCCACCCGGACCCGCCGGGGACGGTCGTGCTGGTGGTCGTGGGGTTCACCATCGATGAAATGCGGTGGCATGGTTGATCTCTCCTTACTGGGATACAGCTGAGTGTCACGACACGAACAGGGGGCGGTCCCGCAGAACGTGCCGCTCGGCGACGACATCCATGAAGGGGTCGGACACGCTGGACAGTCCGGTCACGCACTGGCCGGCGGTGTCGTCGCACAGGTCGGACAGCGCGAACGTGCACGCGGCGACCTGCGCGGGATCGAGAGCGAGCAGACGCTGCGCGGCGATCGCGGACCCGGTCATGGTGGTGTACACGACGACCAGCGCCGCCTCCCGCGGTTCGACCGCGGTGACGGATCCGACCATCCCCGACACCACGGGCAGGTGCGGACGTGTCCCGAGCGGCGACCAGTCGTGCTCGGGCCACGTGGTGCGGGCCAGCCGCAGCAGACCTCTCCCCTGCGCCCGCGACGACGACCGCGCCGCCGGGGACGGGGTTCGCGCATCCATTTCGGCGTCGGCGTGTTCGGCGGTGAGCCGGCCGGCGCACACCGCCGCAGTGATCGATCCCCCGACGAGCCCGGCGGTCCGTATCCGGCGACGCAGGAACGCCTCCATCGTGGCGACGTCGCGGACGACCCCGCTGGCGACGGCCTCCTCGATGCCGCCCGAATGCACGTGACCGCCCGTGGGCAGCCGCGAGTCGGCGAGGGACATCAGGTGAGCGAGGCGCATCAGAACAGGAAGTATCGCTGGGCCATCGGCAGTTCCGCCGCCGGTTGCTCTTCCCACACGTCGCCGTCGATGCGGACCGTGAACGTGTCCGGGTCCACCTCGATCCGCGGCTGCGCGTCGTTGCGGGGCATGTCGGACTTGCCCCGCGACCGCACGTTCGCGACCGGCACCAGTCGACGGCTCAGGTCCAGCCGATCGGCCAGTCCGTCCTCGAGGGCGTGTGGAGCGACGAAGTGCACGGACGTGGCGGCCGCCGCCTTGGGCGCCGCCCCGAACATCGGACGCGGAAGCACCGGTTGCGGAGTCGGTATGGACGCGTTGGCATCGCCCATTGCGGCCCACGCGATCATCCCGCCCTTGATCACCGCGTGCGGCCGGACACCGAAGAACGCCGGATCCCACAGCACCAGGTCGGCGAGCTTGCCGACCTCGACCGATCCGATCTCGGCTTCCAACCCGTGCGCGACGGCGGGGCAGATCGTGTACTTCGCCACGTACCGCTGGACGCGCTGATTGTCGGCGCCGTTGTCGCCGGGCAGGAAACCCCGTCTGCGTTTCATCACGTGCGCCGTCTGCCACGTGCGCAACACGACCTCCCCGATGCGTCCCATCGCCTGCGAGTCGCTGCCGATCATGGAGATGGCGCCGAGGTCGTGGAGCAGATCCTCCGCCGCGATGGTGGACGGCCGGATGCGGCTCTCCGCGAACGCCAGGTCCTCCGGGATCTTCGGGCTCAGGTGGTGGCACACCATGAGCATGTCGAGATGCTCGTCGAGGGTGTTGACCGTGTGCGGCCGGGTCGGGTTGGTCGAACTCGGCAGGACGTTCGCGTGCGCGGCCACCGTGATGATGTCCGGTGCGTGGCCGCCGCCCGCCCCCTCCGTGTGATAGGCGTGGATCGCGCGTCCGGCGATGGCCGCGAGAGTGTCCTCGACGAAGCCGGCCTCGTTCAACGTGTCCGAGTGGAGGGCCACCTGCACTCCCGCGGCGTCCGCGACGGTGAGGCACGCGTCGATGGCGGCCGGAGTCGAACCCCAGTCCTCGTGCAGCTTGAAACCGGAGACGCCGCCGCGCAACTGCTCCCACATCGACTCGGAGCTGACCGTGTTGCCCTTGCCGAGCAGCGCGATGTTCATCGGCCAGCCGTCGAGTGCCTCCAGCATCCGGGCGGTGTGCCACGAACCGGGGGTGACGGTGGTGGCCTTGCTGCCCTCGGCGGGGCCGGTGCCGCCGCCGATCATCGTCGTGATGCCGCCGCCCAGCGCCTCGTCCATGATCTGCGGGCAGATGAAGTGCACGTGGCAGTCGATACCGCCGGCCGTGAGGATCTTGCCGTTCCCGGCGATGATCTCGGTGGACGGACCCACCACCAGATCGGGGTGGACCCCCGACATCGTGTCGGGGTTGCCTGCCTTGCCGAGCGCGACGATGCGTCCGTCCCGAATACCGACGTCCGCCTTGATGATTCCCCAATGGTCAACGACCACCACGCCGGTGATCACCGTGTCGGGGGCGCCCTCGGCGCGGGTCGCGCGACCCTGCCCCATGGACTCGCGCAACACTTTTCCACCACCGAACACCGCCTCGTCGCCGGCCAGCCCCGGCCCACCGCTGCGGTCCTCGGTGATCTCGATCAGAAGGTCGGTGTCGGCGAGCCGGATGCGGTCACCGGTCGTGGGACCGAACAGCTCGGCGTAGCGTGCGCGGCTGAGTTCGGTCATGACGCGTCCAGCTTTCCGGGAGGAGCGAGGCTCAGCCCGTGCACTTCACGGGTCCCGCGCAAGGGGACGAGTGAAATCGTCTGCGCGATACCCGGTTCGAAGCGCACCGCGGTGCCGGCGGGAATGTCGAGCCGCAGCCCGTGGGCGGCGGAACGGTCGAACTGCAGTGCGTGATTGGCCTGCGGAAAATGAACGTGGCTCCCGACCTGGACCGGGCGGTCACCGGTGTTGACCACCTCGAGTTCGGTGCGGGGAGAACCTTCGTTGAGCTCGATCACGCCCTCGGCGCACACGACTTCACCTGGAATCACGGTCACCCCTATGCAATCGGATCGTGGACGGTGACGAGCTTGGTTCCGTCCGGGAACGTGGCCTCCACCTGCACGTCGTGCAGCATCTCCGGAACACCTTCCATCACGTCGGACCGGGTGAGCACCTCACGACCGGACACCATCAACTCCGCCACCGACCGGCCGTCGCGGGCCCCCTCCAGGATGTGATCCGTGATGAGGGCCACCGCCTCCGGATGGTTCAACACGAGGCCGCGTTGCCGGCGCCTACGCGCGAGTTCCGCGGCGTAGCTCAGGAGCAGACGCTCCTGCTCGTGGGGCGACAAGCGCATGTGTCCTCCTGCGGTCGGTGCGTCGCAATACTGCCACGAACTGCAGTGTGGCACCGCCCACGCTCGGAACGGCCGCCGTTCTCACCGCGGAAACATTCGTGACACGAACCCGTCACAGCACCTTCCTAGCGTTCCCCCATGGCCATCTCCACTGACGCCCATCCCCCACCCGGCGACGTGTCGCCGACCGGGACGCGATCGCCCTGGTACACCAACCTGTTCGTCCAGCTTCTCCTCGGAATCGTCGGCGGCATCACCCTCGGCTGGTTGTGGCCGACGGTGGGGTCGGAGCTCAAACCGATCGGCGACACGTTCGTCAAGCTGATCAAGATGCTCATCGCGCCGTTGATCTTCACGGTGGTCGTCACGGGAATCGCCAAGGTGGGCGACATCAAGGCCGTCGGACGCATCGGCGTGAAGGCACTGATCTACTTCACCGCCGTCACCGGGTTCGCGCTGCTCTTCGGACTGGTCATGGGCAACATCGTCAAGCCCGGCGCCGGATTCGACATCGACCCGGCCACTCTCGCCGACGGTACCGAGCAGATCGCGGAGAAGACCGGCGGTGGCGAACTTCCCGGCGCCGTCGAATTCGTCATGGACATCGTCCCCACCAGTGTGGTGGGCGCATTCGCCGACAACATACTTCTGCAGGTCCTCTTCTTCGCGGTGCTCTTCGGCATCGCGCTGGCCAAGTACGGCGAGCACGGTCCCCCGCTGGTCCTCGAATTCGTCGACCACCTCAGCCACATCATCTTCATGATCATCGGCTGGATCATGCGGCTCGCCCCGATCGGCGCGTTCGGCGCGATGGCGTTCATCATCGGCCAGTACGGAATCTCGACACTCGGCAGCTTCGCCAAGCTCATCGCCTGCTGCTACCTCGCCGGAGCGCTGTTCGTCCTCGTCCTCGCGCTGATCGCGAAGGTCGCCGTGGGACTGAACATCTTCACGTTCATCCGCTACACCAAGGAGGAGTTCGGTCTCGCGCTGGGAACCGCATCGTCCGAGGCAGTGCTTCCCCGCATCATGACCAAGCTCGTCGGCGCCGGGAACTCACAGGCCGCGACCGGGCTCGTGGTGCCGACCGGATACTCGTTCAACCTCGACGGGGCCGCGATCTACCTGTCCATCTCGACGCTGTTCCTCGCCCAGGCCACCGGCCACGACCTGTCCGTCGCCGACCAGCTCGGCGCGCTGTTCATCCTGCTCCTCACGTCGAAAGGCATGGCGGGCGTACCCGGGTCGTCGTTCCTCGCGCTGTCGGCGACCGCGACCGCGCTCGGAATCTTCCCCGTCGCGGCGGTCGCGGTGCTGCTCGGCGCCGACCGGATCATGGACAAGATGCGGGTGTTCGAGAACCTCCTCGGCAACTGTGTCGCCACGTTCGTCGTCTCGAACTGGGAAGGCCAGCTGGACAAGCAGAAGATGCAGGACGCCGTCCACGGAAGGCTCAGCCCCGGCGGCGCGGATCCCGTCGCGCAGCCGCCGGTCGTGGCCGAGTACGAGTCGCGTCAGTAGCCGGCGGGAATGCCGAACACCCTGATCGCGTCGCGGTACATCCCGAGCTGCTGGTCCTTGGTCAGCGGCATGACTTCGGCGATCAGCTGACCAGCACTGGTGATCGCGCTCATCGCCCCGACCACCGGCAGTCCGGCGACGTTGAAATCGACCGTTGCCCTGCGGATGTGGTTGGCCGACGTCACGATGACCGCGCCGCCCGCACCGAGCGAGCGCGCGAGCGGAACGGAGTTGAGCGCGTTGCCCACCGTCGATCCGGCACGATGCTCGGGGTGGATGCGTTGCGCCGGGACACCGTGCGACTGCAACCACCCCTGCATCGCGGCCGCCTCGGTGATGCCGTTCTGCGGGTTGCCGCCGGTGACGATGATCGGCGACATCGGCGAGGCCCACGACTGGACGAGCGCGGCCTGCAGGCGGTTGATCAATTCCGGTCGCATCGCGCCGTCGGGGAGCAGTCCGAAGCCGAGGACGATGATCGCGGTGGACGGACCCTGGATGGCCGGAAAGGGGTTCGGGGGCGTGAACGACGCAATTCTGATCGCGTTCAGCATCCCGTCGACGCCGGCGCGCATCCCACCGTCCATCGCGCCGAGCCGGGCGAGCGCGGTCTCGCGGGTGATCAGGTCGCCCGCGGCGTCGGCGTAGATGGCCTGCAACGCCAGCGCATTGGTGTCGCCGGGTTCGCCGGCGACGGCGCCACCGATGTCCGCGAGGGCGCCACGGGTGTCACCTGCGGCGAATCTGCCCTGCGCGCTGTTGAAGAGGTCGGCGGCCGAGGCGGATGCCGTCGCGGTGGTCGAAACCGCCAGAGCCAGGCAGAAGGCAGTGGTCATGACGGTGGCGAGCAGCGCCCTGACTGCTGAAGAAATGGGCCGAACACGAAACTGCGTCACGCTGAGACCTTTCCGTCGGATTTTCACGAAGTACACATGCGATGGTCCGTGGAGCGTCGGCGCCAGTGTAGTGACACTCGTGGGGCTGGTGGGAAAATCGTTACCTACCGTTACCCACAGTCGATAGAGGACCGAAGATGTCCTCTATCGATGGCATTCTGGGACGCATGCGGGAAACTTCGGCACGACTCCTCCGGCTGCTGTCGCTGCTCCAGACCCGAAAGGACTGGTCCGGGGCAGAACTCGCCGACCGACTCGGCATCACCCCACGCACGGTCCGGCGAGACGTGGAGAAACTCCGCGACCTCGGGTACCCCGTCGACGCGACCGTCGGGGTGGGCGGTGGCTACCAACTCGGCGCGGGCGCGGAAATGCCGCCCCTGCTCCTCGACGACGAAGAAGTCCTGGCCGTCGCACTCGGCCTGCAATCCGGCGCGACCGGGTCCGTGGTGGGCATCGGGGAGGCGTCGATGCGAGCGCTCACCAAACTCCGGCAGGTGATGCCGTCCCGGCTGCGACACCGTCTCGAGGCGCTGCAGGTCGACGTGGTCCACCGCGAGCCCGCAAAGAGCGCCGTCGACGCGCAGGTCCTGTCGGCCGTCGCCTCCGTGTGCCACAACCACGAACGACTCCGATTCGACTACAGCACCCACGACGGCACCGAGAGCCGACGGGAAGTGGAGCCGTACCGTCTCGTCCGATCCGGTCTGCGCTGGTACCTCGTCGCCTGGGACCTCACGCGCGCCGACTGGCGGTCGTTCCGCATGGACCGCCTGACACCCAAGATCCCGACGGGACCGCGGTTCGCACCCCGCGAACTACCGCCCGGCGGCGCCGCCGAATTCGTCGCACGCGGCATCAACCGCGCCGTCACCCGGATCCGCGCACGGGTACTGCTGCACGCGTCGATCGACGAGATGGCGGCCCTGGTCCACGAAGACTGGGGAACACTCGAAGAAATGCCCGACGGACGATGCGCAGTGGCGCTCGGCGGCGACTCCGTGCCGTCGATAGCCAACTGGCTCAGCGCATTCGGCGTCGACTTCACCGTCCTCGACCCTCCTGAGCTGCGCGAAGAGTGCCGACGGGTGGGTGAGCGTCACCGCCTCTTCGCCGACCGCTACGGTAACGCCTGACCGAGACGCCGTTCAGCCGTCACCGCGGACCGAAAATCCGTGGAACCGAACGGTCCTGCGCGGCGTCCAACCAGGTGACGACAAGGAAAGGTCGGGGTAGTCGGGGATGCAGCACACGATTGTCGAGGAGGGGCGCGCGCGGGCGCCTGCGGGGACGGGAACAGTCGGGAAGGTGCTCGTCGGGGGCCATCTGGCGCTCGGGGGCGCGACGGTGGTGATCATGGCGTTCTCATTGGCGTTCGTGTGCACCCTCGACAACGGAACCCAGCCGTGGACGTGGCCGAGCAGGTATTCGACGGCCTGGTTCGTCGCCACGACCATCCTCGCCACCACACTGTGGGCGCTCTTCGTCACGGGTGTGGTGATCTTCTCGTCGAGGCCCCGGCGGGCGCTCGGCACGGCCACGTTCTTCGTCGCCGCTGCACTCGGAGCCGCTGCGGTGATCGGGCTGTTCGGTCCGTCGGAGAATTCCGCGCTGCAACTCTGGCTCGTCTGCGCCATGAATCTCGGGTATCAGGCCGCTCACCTGCGGTCGGCGTAGCCGGACCGAAACGAGTCAAGGCCCCACTCTGACGAGTGGGGCCTTGCTCGAACGTCATGTCCCGGCGAACCGGGAAGTCATGGCCGTTCTCAGATCAGGGTGACGCCGGTGGCCTGCGGGCCCTTGTTGCCCTRGCCGATCTCGAACGAAACGCGCTGATTCTCCTCGAGCGTGCGGAAGCCGCCGCTCTGGATCTCCGAGTAATGGACGAACACGTCAGCGCTGCCATCCTCGGGGGCGATGAAGCCGAACCCCTTCTCGGAGTTGAACCACTTCACGATGCCCTCTGCCATGTAAATCTCCTCTAACACAGTAACTTCTTCAAGCAACCGGCTCGGTTACCTGGGTCATTGAACACGACCGTCTATGACAATTCCTGTGGAGGACGTCCAAACGCTCGCAACCATCGATTTGCGAGCGTGGGAAACACAAACACAAAACTTACGACCTCCAATAGTGAACCACATATCCGGTCGGTTGTCTCCCCCGGGCCGAACTCGCGCAGGTCAGGGGATGAAATTGGCGTACACACCGGGAGCAACGGGCGCCACGATCCCGTCCGGGGCCCACGGCGCACCCTGACCGGGCAGGACGGTGACGCCCCCGTCACCGACACCACGACGGTCCCGCTGCCGGTGGCATTCGAGCGGACGAGCGCCATCCCCGGTCGTCCCGGAACCGGCCACGCCTGACCCTGCACCGTCGAGAACGGCGGGATGCCGATGACCGTGGGATTCCCCCTGTGAGTACTTATTAACGTCCCGCGGTTAACAAGTACTCACGGCTGGGTGGCGGCGAGACGCACGAAGGCCGCCGCGTCGAGGGTCTCACCGCGGGCGGACGGTGCGATGCCGGCCTCGCGCAGTCGCCGCTCCGCCTCCGCGGGCGAACCGGCCCAACCGCTGAGCGCGGCTCGTAAAGTCTTGCGGCGCTGAGCGAACGCCGCATCGATGACGGCGAACACACGGCGGCGGTGTGCGTCGTCGACGGGCCACGGCGGTTCGGCGTACCGGTCGATGCGCACGAGACCCGACTCGACCTTCGGCACGGGCCAGAACACCGCGCGCCCGACGGCGCCCGCGCGTCGCACGGCGCCGAAGAAATTGGCCTTCACGCTCGGCACACCGTAGATCTTGCTGCCCGGGGACGCCGCCAACCGGTCGGCCACCTCGGCCTGCACCATCACCAGAGCGGTTCGGAGACTGGGAATTTCGGAGAACAGGTGCAGCAGCACCGGCACCGCAACGTTGTACGGCAGATTCGCGACGAGAGCCGTGGGCTCACCGGGGATCTCGGACGGCTTGACCCGCATCGCGTCCGCGCCGACCACGGTCAGCCGGTCCGCGAGTTCCGGAGCCCGGTCGGCGACGGTGACCGGGAGTCGCGCCGCGAGGTTGGGGTCGATCTCGACGGCGATCACCTTGTCGACGACATCGAGCAGCGCCAACGTGAGCGAGCCGAGCCCGGGGCCGACCTCGAGGACCGTGTCCTCGCGTCCCACGCCCGCGGTGGCGACGATGCGGCGCACCGTGTTGGCGTCGTGCACGAAGTTCTGCCCCAGCTGCTTGGTGGGGCGCACGCCGAACTCCTCGGCTAACGCACGCACCTCGGCGGGGCCGAGCAGTGCGGCCTGACCTCGAGCGACGGGGGGTACTTCGGCTTCGGACACCAGCCGAACTTTAACGCACGCCGAGCCTGCCCGAGCACGACGGCCACGCTCCCCAGCCCTGTGTCTTCTGCGTCTGCGACGCGACGGCGATCTGCTCCTCGCGGGTGGCGAGGTCGGCGCGCGGCGCGTACTTGAGGCCGCCTTGGCGCTCCCACGTGTTCTGGTCGAACTGGACGCCGCCGAAGAATCCGTTGCCGGTGTTGATGGCCCAGTTGCCGGTGGCCTCGCACTGCGCGAGCGCGTCCCAGACCGAACCGTTCTCGACTGGCGGCACCTCGGTGCCCGGCTTCGCGCCGACGCGGATCACCTTCGGCTGCGCCGGCGTCGTGACCGTCGCGGACACCTGGTTGCGTCCGACTTCCCTGCCGTTGACGGTGTTGACCGCGAACGTGACGTCCTGGAGGCCGGGCACTCCCGGGTTCTCGAGCACGGTGCGACTCTGGTTCATCGTCGGGTCCTCGATGCGCTGCTCCTCCGGAGCCAGCGGCAACGTCTCGACCTTCGTCTCGGTGCGGTCACGGGTGACGGTCACGGCCATGCCGTCGGTCAGCGGAGTGTCCGCGGCCGGGACGACGGTGTCGGCCTGCTCGAGGGGCGCGCCGTGTGCGGCGAGGAACTCCCCGACCGTCGGTGCGGCCATGCGCACGTCGGTGACCGGCAGCGCGCCGTCGGCGAGCGTGACGACGAGCGGATTGAGCACATCGAGCGCTGCACCGTCGAGCGGAAGTCGCTGCGAACGGGACGCGGAGACGTGCACGTCCTCGCCGAGTTCGAACTGCTTCAGCGCGTCCTCGACGGTGAGCGCGGTGGTCCACACCGTCTTGGGCTGACCGTCCACCGTCAGGGACACTTCACGCGCGCGGCGCAGCACCACGGTGTCCCCGTCGGACAGGCTCGCGTCGCGTTCCGGTGCCACGACGTCGCGGTCGCTGATCGAGTACCCGGCGTCGGACAGGGCGGCGTCGACGTTCGTGGTCATGGTGCTCAGCGAGATCTTCTCGCCGTCCACGTCGAGGGTGACGGTCTTGTGCCGGACCACGGCCATCACTCCGCCTGCGATCAGTGTGGCGAGAAGCAGGGCCACCACGGTGTAGAGCAGCGGCGAGCGAGCCGAGTTGATCTTCGCGAAGGGCGACATCGTGTTCCTTTACTTCAGACCGTCAGCGGAGTCCGAGCTTGCTGGTGCAGGAGGGCCATGCGCCCCAGCCCTGTGCCGCCTGGACCTTCTCGGCGACGGAGATCTGCTGTTCGCGGGATGCGAGGTCGGCGCGGGCGGCGTACTGGCTTCCGCCGAACGCCTCCCAGGTGCTCTGGGTGAACTGCAGTCCGCCGAAGAATCCGTTGCCGGTGTTGATGGCCCAGTTGCCGGTGGCCTCGCAGTGCGCGATCGAATCCCAGGTGGAAGCGTTGGAGATGGCGAGTTCCTTCACACCGACCTTGACCAATGCCGGCGCGGGCTCGCGGAGCACCTGAGAGCTGAGCTCCTGGCGTCCGGCCTCGACACCGTTGACGGTCTTCACGGATGCGGTGACGGTGCGCTCGCCGGGGACCCCGGGGTTCTCGACAACGGTCTTGCCCTTGTCGAGCGCGGGATCCTCGACGCGGTTCTCGGGCGGCGCGATGGGCAGCGTCTCGGTGCGGGTCTCGGTGCGGTCGCGGGTCACGTGGATCTCGGCGCCTTCGACGACGGGGGCGTCGGCGGGCGGAACGACGGTGTCGGCCTGCTCGAGCGGGGCGCCGTTGGCCGCGAGGAGCTCACCCACGGTGGGGGCTGCCAGTCGGACGTCCGTGAGCGGTGCGCCGCCGTCGGCGACCTTGACGAGCTTGGCGTTGACGACCTCGAGCGCGGTGCCTTCCAGCGGCAGGCGCTCGGAGCGGGACGCCGAGACGTGGACGTCGTCGGCGAGTTCGAACTGCTTCAGTGCGTCGTCGACGGTGAGGGCGGTGGTCCACACGGTCTTCGGCTGCCCGTCGACCGTGAGGTCGATCTCGCGGGCACGTCGCAGCACCACGGTGTCGCCGTCGGAGAGCGACGCGTCGGCCGCGGGGGCGACCGCGTCACGCTCGCTGACGGTGTATCCGGCGTCGTCGAGCGCGCCGCCGACGTCGGAGGCCATCGTGCCGAGCGAGATGGTCTCGCCGTCGACGTCGAGCGTGACGGTCTTGTGCCGCGCCACTGCCAGCGCACCGCCCACGACGAGCGTCGCGAGCAGTGCCGCGACGACTACGTAGAGAAGGGGCGATTTGGCGTTGTTGATTCTGGCTAAAGGCGACACATGAAATCCCAAGGCTGGCGAAGGTTTGATCACGGTACGGTAACGAATCGGCGATGGTCTGGCAACTTTGCCGCTACGACCTGCGTGCGAGATCACGAAAAGGTTGAGATCGGGGACAGTTTTCACTTCACTGCGAAGGATTGCTTCTGGTCCGGACCACGCGCGAAACGCAGTATCTTGCGACATGCACCAAGAAGCCCGGAAGCGACCGGGCACTACTGACTGAGAAAGCTGGGGTTCCGTGCGCAGCAGATCCGATCGACTTCTGAGACTCGTCAGACGTCCGAGAGTGCCCGCGGTGATCGCCGCGCTGACGCTGCTCGTCACACTCGTCGCGCCCGGCCTCGCCGGCGCACAAGAGCCCGCACCGGGCAACAACTACACGATCGCCACCGACATCACGTTCGCCCCGTTCGAGTTCCAGGACGAGAGCGGCAAGCTCGTCGGGATCGACATGGACCTTCTCGCCGCAATCGCCGAGGACCAGGGGTTCACCTACCAGGTCAACCCCGTCGGATTCGACGCCGCACTCCAGGCGGTCACCGGCGGTCAAGCCAACGGCATGATCGCCGGCATGTCGATCACCGACGCCCGCAAGGCGACGTTCGACTTCTCCGATCCGTACTTCGAGTCGGGCGTGCAGATGGGCGTGCTCGAGAGCAACGACTCGGTCACCTCGTACGAGGACCTGCGCGGCAAGTCCGTCGCGGTCAAGAACGGCACCGAGGGCGCCACGTACGCGGAGTCCATCAAGGACCAGTACGGCTTCACCACCAAGTACTTCGCCGACTCGTCGAGCATGTTCGACGAGGTCCGCACGGGTAACTCGGCGGCCGTGTTCGAGGACTACCCCGTCCTCGCCTACGGCATCAAGCAGGGCAACGGCTTCAAGACGGTCACCGACAAGGTCCCCGGCGCCAGCTACGGGTTCGCCGTCGCGAAGGGCCAGAACGCTCAGCTCCTGCAAGAGTTCAACACCGGGCTCGCCAACCTGAAGGCCAGCGGCCAGTACGACGAGATTCTCGACACCTACCTCAACTCGGACGCATCCGACGACGACAACTCGATCCTGGGCCTGATCAAGAGCACCTACCCGCTGCTGCTCGAGGGCCTGTGGCTCACGATCGTCCTGACCRTGGTCTCGATCGCCATCGCGCTCGTCCTCGGCGCGATCTTCGGATTGTTCCGGGTGTCGACCAACATCGTCCTGCGCGGCATCGGCACCACCTACGTCGACGTGTTCCGCGGCACCCCGCTGCTGGTGCAGGCGTTCTTCATCTACTTCGGCATCCCGGCGGCGCTGGACTTCCAGATGTCGGCGTTCACGGCGGGCATCATCACGCTGAGCCTCAACGCAGGCGCGTACATGGCCGAGATCGTGCGCGGCGGCATCCTGTCCGTCGACAAGGGCCAGATGGAAGCGTCGCGGAGCCTCGGCATCAGCTACCTGAAGTCGATGCAGAAGGTCGTGATGCCGCAGGCCGTGCGGACGATGATCCCCTCGTACATCAACCAGTTCGTGATCACGCTGAAGGACACGTCGATCCTGTCCGTGATCGGGCTCGCCGAGCTCACTCAGACCGGGCGGATCATCATCGCCCGCAACTTCCAGTCCTTCAACATGTGGCTGATCATCGGCGTGATGTATTTCATCATCATCATGGCGTTGACGAAGCTGTCGAACCGGCTCGAGAAGAGGATCAACAAGTGACCGAGACACCGGTGACAGAGAACAAGGCCGAGACCGCCGACCCGAAGATCCGGGTGAAGGGCCTGAAGAAGTCGTTCGGCGACAACGAGGTCCTCAAGGGCCTCGACGTCGACATCGCGAGCGGTGAAGTGGTCTGCGTGATCGGGCCGTCGGGCTCCGGCAAGAGCACGTTCCTGCGCTGCCTCAACCGGCTCGAGGACATCACGGACGGCAAGGTCGTGGTCGACGGGTTCGACGTGAGCGACAAGAAGATCGACATCGACCGGGTGCGTCAGCACATCGGTATGGTCTTCCAGCACTTCAACCTGTTCCCGCACATGACCGCGATCGAGAACGTGATGCTCGCGCCCGTGCAGACCAAGCGGGCCTCCAAGGACGAGGCGCGGGCGACGGCGGTCCGGCTGCTCGAGCAGGTCGGGTTGGCGGAGAAGGCGGACGCGAAACCGGCGAACCTGTCCGGTGGGCAGAAGCAGCGCGTCGCGATCGCGCGGGCCCTGGCGATGAACCCGGACATCATGCTGTTCGACGAGGCCACCAGCGCGCTGGACCCCGAGATGGTGGGCGAGGTACTGCAGGTTCTGCGCGACCTCGCGAAGGGCGGCATGACGATGGTCGTGGTCACGCACGAGATGGGCTTCGCCCGCGAGGTGTCCGACCGGGTGATCTTCATGGCCGACGGCTACGTGGTGGAGGAGGGAACTCCGGAGCAGATCTTCGGCGACCCGCAGCAGTCCCGTACGCAGGACTTCCTGAACAAGGTCCTCTGACACGTGAGTGGCGAAGCGTGCCGGGGGACGCTTCGCCACTCACATGGGGTCAGACGGTGGCGCGTTCCTTCGCCGCCCACGGCACCTTGTGGCCGAGCAGTCCGTCGACGCCGAACCGGCCCGATCCGACGACGGCGAGCAGCAGCGAGCCGACGCCGAGCGCCAGCACCAGCTCGTAGCCGCCCTCGCTGGCGAAGATTCCCTTGTCGACGTGCACGAGGAAGAAGGCGCCGACCATGTCGAGGAAGAGCAGGATGCCGAAGATCGGGACGGCCGCCCCGACGATGAGTGCGATTCCGCCGATCAGCTCGATCCACGTCGCGAGGAACGCCGAGATGCCGGGAAGCGGAACTCCCATGGCCTCGAAGCCGGCGGTCGTGGCGTCGAGTCCGTTGGTGAAGGCCTTCTGCCAGCCGTGGGCGAGGAAGATGATGCCGATGCCCACGCGGGCGACGAGGATTCCCAGGCTTCGAACTGCGGGGTTGTTCATGGATGTGCCTTTCATCGTGGTGTCCCCGCGCGACCGGGACGACCGTTAGTTGAACAAGCAACGATCCTAAATTGTCTAACTTGAAACTTCAACATAGGGCCTTCGGCCCCGTGCGCGCTCGACGATTCCAGGGACTCGCTAACCACTCACGGGCCGGAGGCCRTACACGCGCTCGGCGGTCGCGGTGGACGCCTTCGCCAGGTCGTCCGGATCCTCGCCACGGATCTCGGCGAGCGCCCGGACCGTGTACGGGAGGCAGTACGGCTCGTTGGGAGCGCCCCGGAACGGGTGCGGGGTGAGGAACGGCGCATCCGTCTCGACGATCAGCTGATCCGACGGCACCAGTGGGGCCGCCTCCCGCAAGGCCTTCGCGTTCTTGAAGCTGACGGTGCCGGAGAAGCTGAGGACGTAACCGGCGTCGACGCACTCGCGCGCCATCTCGGCGTCCGAGGAGAAGCAGTGGAAGATCACCGTCTCCGGCGCGCCCTCCTCGCGCAGCACCTGCAGCAGCGCCTGGTCGGCCTCCCGGTTGTGGATCATCAGCGTCTTGCCGAGCCGCTTCGCGAGGTCGATGTGCCAGCGGAAGCCCTCGGTCTGTTCGGGGACCGTGGCGCAGCCGTCGAGTTTCCCGGGCCAGTAGAAGTCGAGTCCCGTCTCCCCCACCGCGACCACCCGGGGATCACCGGCCAGTCGCTCGATCTCCGCCCGGGTCGCGTCGTCGAGCACGTTCGCCCGGGTCGGGTGGATGGCCACGGCCGCGTAGACGCGAGGATCCCAGTGCGCCGCGTCGACGGCGAACTGCGCGGCCGCCAGGTCGTCGGCCACCGTGACCACCCGCTCCACCCCGACCGCGGCGGCCCGGTCGACGATCGCCGTGACGCTCGTTGCGTCCGAGGCACCACACGCGTCGAGGTGGGTGTGCGAGTCGACGAGCGGGAACAGCGGCGCAGGGGCTTCCGGGGCGGGACGGTCTTTGCTCATGCGGACATTGTCGACGCCGCCGCCGCACGTGTCACATGCGGTACTTTCTCCCCGACGGGGAGGGAGCCGTGTCCATGACTTCGAGCTCGATGAACGGCCGCGTGATCGCGGTGACCGGCGGTGCGAGGGGAATCGGGCGGGAGATCGCCCGACAGCTGGCGCTGGCCGGCGCCCGGGTCGCGATCGGCGACGTCGACGGCGCCGCCGCCCGAAGGACGGCGGACGAACTCGGCCGGGCGGGCGGGACGGTGGAGGGTCTCGAACTGGACGTCACCGACACCGCGTCGTTCGCGGCATTCCTCACGGCCGTCGAGGATCACTGGGGCCCGATCGACGTACTCGTCAACAACGCGGGCGTGATGTGGGTCGGGAGGTTCGACGAGGAACCCGAGTCCGCGACGGATCGGCAGCTCGCCGTGAACCTGCACGGCGTCATCCGCGGGGTGAGACTGGCGGCGCCGGCCATGCGTGCGCGCGGCCGCGGCCAGATCGTCACGGTGGCGTCGCTGGCGTCGAAGGTCGCACCACCCGGCGAGTCGACGTATGCCGCGACGAAACACGGCGTGCTCGGCTACCTGACCGGTGTCCGCGAGGAGCTCCGCGGGTCGGGCGTGCAGATCTCGGTGATCATGCCCGGTGTCGTCGACACCGAACTCGCGGCCGGCACCGCGACGGGCGCAGCAGAACTGCTGACACCGGCCGACGTCGCGAAGGCCGTCGTCGCGGTGATCCACCGCCCCCGGTTCGAGGTCACCATCCCCCGATACGTCGGTCCGCTGGCGCGCCTCGTCACCGTCTTTCCGCAGTTCGCCCGCGACTTCGCGATCCGCCGGATGGTCCCCGACCAGGTCAGGTCCACGAACAAGTCGGCCCGCGCGGCGTACGAGTCACGCACCGTCATCGACGAGGACGGCGCCGGACCGGCCTAGAACCCGAATCTGCGCGTCACGAAACGGCGGCGCGCAGATAGAGTGGTCGCACCATGAATGCTGCTGATTCCACCGCCTCGCGGCCACCTTTCTATCTGACGACGGCGATCGCGTACCCGAACGGCGTTCCGCACATCGGCCACGCCTACGAGTACATCTCCTCCGACGCCCTCGCACGCTTCAAGCGTCTGGACGGGTTCGACGTCTACTTCATGACGGGAACCGACGAGCACGGCCTGAAGATGCAGCAGACGGCGGCCAAGGAAGGCATCGACGTCCGTGAGCTCGCCGCGCGGAACTCGGACGTGTTCGAGGCCATGGACAAGACGTTGAACATCTCCTTCGACCGGTTCATCCGCACCACGGATGCCGATCACGAAGAAGCCAGCAAGGCGATCTGGCGGAGGATGCTCGACAACGGCGACATCTACCTCGACACGTACTCGGGCTGGTACTCGGTCCGCGACGAGGCGTTCTACACCGAGGCCGAGACCACCCTGCAGGACGACGGTTCACGCCTGTCCACCGAGACGGGCACCCCGGTCGAGTGGACGGAGGAGTCCACGTACTTCTTCAAGCTGTCCGAGTACCAGGACAAGCTGCTCCGGCTGTACGAGGAGAACCCCGACTTCATCGCGCCCGCGACGCGGCGCAACGAGATCGTCAGCTTCGTCAAGGGCGGACTGAAGGACCTGTCGATCTCCCGCACGACGTTCGACTGGGGCGTTCCGGTCCCCGACCATCCCGAGCACGTGATGTACGTGTGGGTGGACGCGCTCACCAACTACCTGACCGGCGCCGGATACCCGGACACCGACTCCGAGCAGTTCGGCAAGTTCTGGCCGGCGAACCTGCACATCATCGGCAAGGACATCACCCGGTTCCACACCGTGTACTGGCCGGCCTTCCTGATGTCGGCGGGAATCGAATTGCCGAAGCGTGTCTTCGTGCACGGATTCCTCTACAACAAGGGCGAGAAGATGTCGAAGTCGGTCGGCAACGTCGTCGACCCCGTCGCCATGGTGGAGCAGTACGGCCTCGACGCCGTGCGCTTCTTCCTGCTCCGCGAGATCTCCTACGGCCAGGACGGCAGCTACAGCCACGAGGCCATCGTCACCCGGATCAACGCCGACCTGGCGAACGAGCTCGGCAACCTCGCGCAGCGGTCGCTGTCGATGGTCGCGAAGAACTGCGACGCCCAGGTCCCGACCCCCGGCGAGCTGACCGAGGACGACACGGCGATGCTCGCGCAGGCGGATGCGCTGCTCGAGCGGGTTCGCGCCGAATACGACGTCCAGGCACTGCATCTCGCGCTGGAGGGGATCTGGTCGGTTCTCGGCGAGACCAACCGGTACTTCTCCAAGCAGGAGCCCTGGGTTCTGCGGAAGACGGATCCGGAGCGGATGGCGACGGTGTTGTACGTGACGCTCGAAGTGGTGCGGATCGTCGGCATCCTCGTGCAGCCGGTGATGCCGCACGCCGCGGAGAAGATCCTCGACCTACTGGGCCAGAAGGCCGATGCGCGGCAGTTCAGCGACCTTTCGACGCGCATCGTGGCGGGCACCCCGTTGCCGGCGCCGTCGGGCGTGTTCCCGCGATACGTGGAGGACTGATCCGTGCGGGGTTACGTAGAGTTCGCGAGACCTGGCCGTTTGATGTTGTTCAGTGTTCTTTAGTGCCGTGATTGTTATTTAGTGCCGTGATTGTTGAAGGGTTGGGTGGCGGCGAGCGGCGTGAGGTATCGGGCCGCGTTGGTGTGGTTCCACGCGGGGGCGTTGCCGGTCCAGGCTCGGCAGTTGCCGTCGGGCACGATTCTGGCGGGTTCCGGGCGGTCGGCACCGCGTCGGTGGGTTTCTGTGGGTGCGGTGGTGGTGTATTGCCGGTGTCGTCCTCTGACCGGTAGCCGATCTGGAACGGCGGGTGAAGCGTGTGGTGACCGGATGCGGACAGCGTGGTCTGGGGGTGTATGTCGAGGACGTTCACCGCGATCGCTTCCGGCGTGAACGCACCAGAGACTTCGCGGGCTGCTGGCTGATCCGTGGGTGTCGACGATCGCCCGTCGCGGATCGGGACCGCCTCGCCAGGTCCGGTCCGGGTTCGGGTTCGTGTCGGCACCTTGTCGTACCCTGCTCATGTTGACCGACGACGGGGGGCTTGGTGATGTGGTGCGCGATATGACCGAAGTGTCGACCGCACCTGGGCGGCGTGGTGCACGCCGCGGTCCCGCTGCTGCGGCGGTCCTGGTGTGACGCCGACCGCTGCGCTCGTCAATCCGGTTGCCCCCGTCACTGCCCCGACGGTGGACGAGACTGTCGACCACCGGACTGCACGTGGCGGACCGTTGGTATCCGTCGAGTAAGACCTGCTCGAACTGTCAGGCAGTGAAAGCCAAACTGCCCCTGAAGGTTCGGGTGTTCACCTACGATGCGTGCGGATTCCGCGCGGATCGTGATCACAACGCCGCCCTCAACCTCGCTGCACTCGCAGCGGCTGTTGACGATGGTGCGTCTTCGGCGAGTTGCGGACGAGACGTAAAAGACGCCCGACAGAAACCAGCCATAAGACCCGCCGCCCGGCGGGCAGACGGTATCGCTGCGGGAACACCACACAGAGGTGAACGTGGCCGGGGTAACCCGGACACTCATGCCGAGTGCACTACAACGACACTCAGCATGAACGGTCCGTTGTTGTCGGACCCCGCATGCACACTCTCCCCATGACGCCGAATAGAACATACATTCGATCTCCTCACGGTGGATTCGGGAACGGAGCGCGCGTGTTCGACGACGAAGTGAGCCCCCAGGCCGCCACGGCAGTCCACACCCTGATGGGTGAGTTGTCGGCCGCGTACGAGCGTGGGTGGCAGCCGGCCGACGTCGTGCATCTGGCGCGGAGATCGAAGGAGCCGTCCGACGCGGCGCTGGCGGCGGCCCTGGTGCTGCACGAGGCGGAGCGCACGCGGGCCGCGCACCGGGCGCCGCGGGACTGGGTGGAGCAACTCCGCACCATCGGCGAGCAGTACCCGGGCGCCTCGCACCTGGCGGGGCGGGTGCCGGTCGACGGTCCCGACGTTCGGGCGCTGGCGGCCGGGCTGCTGTTCGAAGACCCGTACCACTCCGTCTACCAGCTCACCGACCTGTCGCTGACGTGGACGAATCTGCCCGGCTGGACGGTGCTCGCTCCCCCGCCGTCGACGTGGCCCGTCGTGCGGGTCGCCGACCCGGCCGTGGCCGTGCCGGGTGAGACCGAGGCCGACGCGAAGGTGCTCAACAGGATCCGCGGGCTGCTCGCGAAGGCCGAGGCCACCGAGTTCGCGGAGGAGGCGGAGATCTTCACCGCGAAGGCGCAGGAATTGATGACGCGCTACGCGATCAACGCCGCTCTCCTCCACACCCAGAACGGGGTGGGCAATACGGCGGTACACAGTCGCCGCATCCACCTGGAGAATCCGTACGTCAAGGAGAAGGTGCACCTCCTCACCGAGATCGGTGACTCCAACCGGGTACGCACCGTGTGGTTCAGCTCCCTCGCCATCGCAACCGTGGTCGGAACCCCCTTCGACCTGCAACAGGTCGACATGCTGTTTACCTCGCTGCTCGTGCAGGCGACGCGCGCAATGCAATTCGCGGACGCCGACAGTCGCAGTGGTTCACGCACCACGTCGTTCCGGAAGGGTTTCCTCGCGGGCTTCGCCAGCCGCATCGGGCAGCGGTTGCGCGATGCCGACAGCCGGGCCACGGCCGAGGCCGCCGACGAGGCGTCGATCCCGGTCGACGATCTGCTGCCGATTCTGGCCACCAAATCCGAGGCCGTCGACGCCGAGTTCGACCGCCTGTTTCCGCGTACCAAAAAGGCACGGGGCAGGGCCGTCGACGCCAACGGCTGGTACGCCGGACAGGCCGCCGCCGACGACGCGTCGCTGGCTCCCGGGGAGCGTGCCCTTCGGCGGTAGCGCTCGCAGGCCGCCTAGTCCTTCCGGGAGGCCAGCACCGTTTCGTAGAGTTCCCGCTTCGACACGCCGGTGGTGGCGACGAGCGCGCACGCATCCTTGAGCCGGGTGCCGTCCGCGACGAGTCGCTCCACCTCGTCGACGAGGTCGGCGGGGTCGGACGCGACGAGGGTGGCTCCCTCCACCACCACCGTGATCTCGCCGCGGACACCGTCGGCGGCCCACTCGGCGAGTTCGGCGAGGGTGCCGCGGCGGACCTCCTCGTACGTCTTGGTCAGTTCCCGGCAGACGGCGGCGCGGCGGGTTCCGCCGAGCACCTCGACCGCGTCCGCCAGGCAGTCGGCGAGCCGATGCGGTGCCTCGAAGAACACGCACGCGCGTTGCTCGGCGATCAGGGCCTGCAACCACGTCTTGCGCTGGCCCTGCTTCCGGGGCGGGAAGCCGTCGAAGCAGAATCGTTCGACGGGCAGCCCGGACAGCGCGAGCGCCGTCGTCACCGCCGACGGTCCGGGCAGGCACGTCACCGCCAGGTCCTCGGCCACGCACGCCGACACCAGCCGGTACCCGGGGTCGCTGACGGAGGGCATGCCGGCGTCGGTGACTAGGAGAACGGTCTTGCCGGATGCGACGTCGGCGACGAGTGCGGGCAGCCGGGCCGTCTCGACCTGGTCGTAGAAGCTGACGACCTTGCCGGTGATCGTCACGTCGAGAGCGGAGGCGAGCGCTTTGGTGCGGCGGGTGTCCTCGGCGGCGACGACGTCGGCCGTCCCGAGCGCCGTACGCAGCCTCGGCGAGGCGTCACCCACGTCCCCCATCGGTGTTGCGGCGAGCACTAGGCGACCAGTCATGACCCACAGCCTACGATTGCGGCGTGACGATGCTGACGGACGAGCGACCGACGCCCTCCGCACGACAGCCGTCCATGGTCGGACCGGCGCCGCTCGTGCCGCCCCCCGACTTCGGTCCCGTCGACCGCGCCCGTGGCTGGGTGGTCACTCTGTTCGTCACGGCGATCGCGGCGATCACCCGGTTCACGATGCTCGGTTACCCGACCGACGCGGGCACTCCCGTGTTCGACGAGAAGCATTACGCGCCGCAGGGCTGGCAGGTGCTCACCGGCGGCTGGCTCGAGGACAACCCCGGCTACGGACTGGTGGTGCATCCGCCCATCGGCAAACAGCTGATTGCGATGGGCGAGGCGATCTTCGGCTACAACGGCTGGGGCTGGCGTTTCGCCTCCGCCGTGGCCGGCACGATCATGGTCCTGCTGGTGATCCGCATCGTCCGCCGGCTCACCCGATCGACTCTGATCGGCGGCCTCGCCGGGATCCTGCTGGTTGCGGACGGCGTCACGTTCGTCTCGTCCCGGCTCGGCATGCTCGACATCTTCCTTGCGGTGTTCGCGGTCGCCGCTCTGGGCTGCCTGGTGGTGGACCGCGACCAGGTCCGCGAGCGGATGGCCCGCGTGTACGACGAGGGCCGGATCGGCGACAGCGACTGGGGTCCGCGACTCGGGGTGCGCTGGTGGCGGTTCGGCGCGGGGATCATGCTGGGTCTGGCGTGCGGCACCAAATGGTCGGGCATCTACTTCATCGTGTTCTTCGGACTTCTGAGCGTCGCATTCGACGTGTCGGCCCGGCGCGCCTACGGGGTGCGGCGACCGTGGTTCGGTGCCGGCGTCCGCGACGTGGGCCCGGCGCTGTATGCGCTGGTCGTCGTGCCGCTGTTCGTGTACCTCGCCAGCTACTGGGCGTGGTTCGCCAGCGAGACGGGTGTGGACCGGCATGCCGTGGGCAACGAGATCGGGACGGGCGGCACCTGGTCGTTCGTGCCGGGCGCGCTCCGGTCGCTGTGGTACTACAGCGGCAACGTCCTGCAGTTCCACGAAGGCCTCACCAATTCGGCGGGCAATCATCACCCGTGGGAGTCGAAGCCGTGGACGTGGCCGATGGGTCTGCGCCCGATGCTGTACTACTTCGCCGAAGGTGATCACGTCACCGGCTGCGGCGCGTCGAGTTGCGTCAAGGCCGTCATGCTCATCGGGACGCCCGCGATGTGGTGGCTGGCACTGCCGATGCTCGCGTGGGCGCTGTGGCAGACCGTGGCGCGGAAGGACTGGCGGTACGCCACCGTCCTCACCGCCTACGGCGCCGCGTTCCTGCCGTGGCTGACCACCCTGGACCGCCAGATGTACTACTTCTATGCGGTGGCGCTGGCGCCGTTCATGGTGATGGGTATCGCGCTGGTCCTGGGCGACATCCTGGGAAGCGCGAAGGCGTCGCTCGAACGGCGCACCACGGGCCTGCTCGCCGTCTGCCTCTATGTGGGGCTCGTGGTCGCCAACTTCATCTGGTTGTGGCCGATCCTCACGGCCGTCCCGATCACCCCGGACACGTGGCAGCACCAACTGTGGCTCCCCAGCTGGCGCTGACCCCGGAATTATCCCAGCCGGCGCTGACCCCGGAATGAGTCGAGCCGCCCGGGTCCCGTGGGACACCGAGCGGCTCGCAGACTGTTTCTCTAGCGGGACGAGATCCGGTCGCGACGACGTTTGGCCGCCACTCTCCGCATCTCTCTCCGCATTTCCCGGCCGTCGACGATCATCTGGTCGCGGGACAGATCCTTGTAGAGCGAGAAACACAACCCGATCATCACGAGGACGAACGGCGCCGCGGCGATGATCGTCATCGTCTGCAGTCCGTCCAGCGCGGTGTCGCCGCCGGTCCACAGAATGAGCGCGGCCACGCCACCGGTGAGCACACCCCAGAACACGACCACCCAGCGCTGCGGTTCCAGCGAACCGCGCTGCGACAGGGTGCCCATCACCATCGATGCGGCGTCGGCGCCGGAGACGAAGAAGATCCCGACGAGGATCATCACCAAGACGGTCGTGATGCCGGTGAGCGGCAGGTGGTCGAGCATGCCGAACAGCTGCCCCTCCTGGGTGTCCTGCCCTGCGAGGTCGATTCCGTCACGCTGCTCGCTGATCCCGGCACCACCGAAGATCGCGAACCACACGAGGCTCACGGCGCTCGGCACCACGATCACGCCGACCACGAACTGGCGGATGGTCCGGCCGCGGCTGATGCGTGCCAGGAACATGCCGACGAACGGGGTCCAGGAGATCCACCACGCCCAGTAGAAGATGGTCCACGAGGACAACCATTCGCCGGTCGCCGGATCGGACGACGCTCCCGTGCGGGCCGACATCTGCGCAAGCTGCGCGGCGTAGGCGCCGATCGTCGTGGGCAGCAGGTTGAGGATCAGGACCGTCGGTCCCACGACGAACACGAACAGGGCCAAGATGACGGCGAGCACCATGTTGGTGTTGGAGAGCCACTGGATGCCCTTGGCGACACCCGACACGGCGGACGCCACGAACGCGAGGGTCAGCAGGGCGACAATGGCGACCAGCAGGAACGTGCTGACCTCCGACATCCACCCGACGACCTGGAAACCGGACCCGATCTGCAGTGCGCCGAGGCCCAGCGAAGCGGCGGTGCCGAACAGCGTCGCGAAGATCGCGAGGACGTCGATGAACTTCCCGATCGGCCCCTCCGCGCGGCGGCCGAGCAGCGGGATGAAGGCGGAGCTGAACAGCTGCTTGCGACCCTTGCGATACGAGCCGTACGCGATCGACAGTCCGACAACCGCGTACATCGCCCAGGGGTGCAGGCTCCAGTGGAACATGGTGGTGGCCATCGCAGTTCCGATGCCCCCGCTTGAACCCGGAGGGGGTGTCACGTAGTGCGCGAGCGGTTCGGCGACACCGAAGAACATCAGTCCGATGCCCATGCCGGCGCTGAACATCATCGCGATCCAGCTGACCGTCCGGAACTCGGGCTTCTCGCCGTCCTTGCCGAGCGGGATGTGACCGAACTTGCTGAACGCGAGCCACAGTGAGAAGAGGACGAATCCGGACGCCGACAGGACGAACAACCAGCCCATGTCGGTAACCAGCCAGCCGAGTGCCTTGCCGGTCGTGGAGTCGAGATTGTCGGGGGCCACGAGCCCCCAGACGACGATTGCCGAGACCGCGGCGGCAGCGGCGGAGAACACGACGCGGTCGGTGCGAACACCGACCCGTTTGAGCCCTCCGCCGACGCTCGCGTCGGCGGTCTCGGAACCTTGATCAGGCAGATCAGTATTCATTGCCATGAACAACTACGTTGGTCATTTTTGATGGTAAAAGCAAGCTAGCCCATCGCTTCACACCGAATCGAGACCCAGCCTACGGCATCGTTACGCTGCGGTTTTTCCCCATCCCGAGCCTCTTCCGAGAAGCCCGTCGATGCTGAGGCGTCCGGCACCGATCACAGCGAGAAGCAGCGACCCGACGCCGAGTGCGACGACGAGTTCGTACCCGCCGTTCGCGACGAAGACGCCCTTGTCCGCGTGTACCAGAATCAGCGCTCCGAGCATGTTGAGAAACAGCAGGATTCCGGCGATCGGTGTGGCCACCCCCACGATGAGAGCAAATCCACCCGCGAGTTCGATAGTGGCGGCCGCAACAGCCGAAATGTCGGGAAGCGGGACGCCCATGTCGGCGAACGACGCCTGTGTGGCCTTCACTCCGTAGTCGAAGAACTTCTGCCAGCCGTGCGCGACGAAGACGACGCCGAGTCCGATACGGGCAATCAGTAATGCGAGGTCGCGGAAGAGTGCGGAAGCCATACCGAGCGTCTACCTTTCTGGGGTCACACCTTCTGGATGCGGCGCCGTCCTCATTCGGCGCCGCGGAGAGCGGACTGCACGAAGCCGAGGATCTCCTCGTCGGACACCCCCAGCTTCCGCAGGTCCTGCACATACCGTGTTGCGGCCTTCTCGGCCCCGGCGCGAATGGGGTCACCGCCGCTCGCGATGAACGTGCCCTGCTTGCCCCGGGTTTCGATGACACCCTGCTCGCCGAGTTCCCGGTACGCCTTGGCCACCGTGTTCGGGGCCAGACCCACCTCGACGGCGAGCGCGCGGACCGTGGGAATCTTCGTTCCCGCGATCAGTTGCCCACTGCGCACCTGCTCGATGATCTGCAATCGCAACTGATCGAACGGGGCGGTCGACGAATCCGGATCGATGTCGATGTCCACGCCACCTCCGTTGTTCCACGCGTTGTATCAGACCGTAGTTGCGCGGTTGCGGCGCCGCAATGCTTACACCGCGGCGACGGCCTCCTCGATCGGTGTCGGGCCGGATGTCAGCATCAGCGTCTTCTTCGCAGTGTTCGGATGGTCGAGGAGCGCCGCGACCACTGCGGCGACGTCGGCGCGCGGGACGGTGCCGCGCTCGAGGGGAGGCGCAGTGAGCGTGACGTGACCCGTCGGGTCGTCGTCGAGCAGACCGCCCGGGCGGAGAATCGTCCAATCGAGGTGGGTGCGGGCGCGCAGGTCTTCCTCGGCGGCCGTCTTCGCGACGAGGTAGGCCGCGAACACCTCGTCGGTGCCCTCGGGGATCGGCTCCCCCGCCCCGAACGAACTGATCTGGACGAATCGCCGCGTTCCCGCCTTCTCGGCGGCGTCCGCGAGGAGAACCGCGGCCCCGCGATCGACGGTGTCCTTGCGGGCGATGCCGCTGCCCGGGCCTGCGCCCGCGGCGAAGACCGCGGCGTCCGCACCGACGAGCGTCTTCGCGACGTCGTCCGCGTTCGCCGTCTCCAGATCGATCACCACCGGTTCGGCGCCGAGCGCCGCCACCTCATGCTCGTGATCGGGGTTGCGGATCAGCGCGACCGCGCGGTCACCGCGCGCGGTGAGAATCTTGATGAGGTGACGGGCGATCTTCCCGTGCCCACCCGCGATGACGATGCGCCGCGGAGTCGCGTCCCTGTGCTCGGCCATGATCGATCTCCCTCTTTCGTCGACTATTCACGAGTTACTACCCTGGTTCAGCGCTCCCTGCGGGCAGGTTTGTTCCCCGGTGCAGAATGTCGGGTATGGCGAACACCGCGACCATCTACCACAACCAGCGATGCAACACGTCCCGCACCGTCCTCGGACTGATCCGGGACGCGGGCATCGAACCGACCGTCGTGAAGTACCTCGAGACCCCGCCCTCTCGGGACGGGTTGCGCAAACTACTCGACGACGCCGGGCTGAAGCCGAGTGAGGCGGTCCGCAAGAAGGAGACCGCCTTCAAGGAACTCGGGCTCGCCGAGGCGTCGGAGGACCAACTGCTGGAGGCGATGGTGGACAACCCCATCCTCATCGAGCGGCCCATCGTAGTGACGGACAAGGGCACCGTCCTCGCCCGCCCGGCCGAGAAGGTCCGCGAGGTCCTCTAGGCGCTGCGCGCTCGTGCGCCTTTCTGGTAGTAGGAGCAACCAAAAAGGGGCTCTACTGCTGTGAGCGTGGGTGAATACCGGTCCTGCTGAGGGCGCACGCCGTTCTCCCAGTAGCGTTCTGGCTTGTCTAGGGTCAGTCGGCTACATGTGTGGAGAACGGCGTGCGCGAAGCCAGGATATGGCGTCAGGTGTTGGGTGTCGAAAAGACGGTGATCG